>NZ_CAIUXT010000257.1 GCF_903903185.1 uncultured Rhodoblastus sp. | reverse complement strand
CTCATCGCCAGGAAGTCCGCTCCGGCGAGCAGGAACAGTCCCGCCGCGTTCACGAAGGCGAGAATCAGGATCAGCACCGAATGCACCGGGTTGCGCGCCGAAATGACCATGACGGCGGAGCCGATCGTCAGGATCGAGAACAGATAGAAGAAGGCCGTGGCTAACGTCATGGTCCACCCGTACGCCCGTTTTCAGGGCCTTGTTCGCTTCATTCGCCGGCTTGCGATCGATCGAGAGCCGGCCTCGTGGTAAAATCGGTTCTGGCGTGCGCCCTGCGTCCTTTTTCGGGACGCGGGGATATTTCCTAGCGGTAGGGCGAGTCGGCGGCGATGTTGCGAGCGATTTCGCGCTCCCAGATCGCGCCATTGTCGAGCAGGCGCTGCTTGTCGAAGAACAATTCCTCGCGCGTCTCGACGGCGAATTCGGAATTCGGCCCCTCGACGATCGCGTCCACCGGGCAGGCCTCCTGGCAGTAGCCGCAGTAGATGCATTTGGTCATGTCGATATCGTAGCGCGTGGTGCGGCGGGTGCCGTCATTGCCGCGCGGCGCCGCCTCGATGGTGATGGCCTGCGCCGGGCAGATCGCCTCGCAGAGCTTGCAGGCGATGCAGCGCTCCTCGCCATTGGGATAGCGGCGCAGCGCATGTTCGCCGCGAAAGCGCGGCGATTGCGGGTTCTTTTCGTGCGGATAGTTCAGCGTCGCCTTCGGCTTGAGCAGATAGCGAAAGGAAAGAAAAAAGGCCCCGACGAATTCCTTGAGGAACAGCGCCTTGGCGGCGGTTACGATCTGCATGGCTTCGCCCTCATTGCGCCCCGGCGCCGACCTTGAGAATGAATTCCAACACGCCCGCCACGATCACCACCGCAACCAGCGAAATCGGCAGAAACACCTTCCAGCCCAGCCGCATCAACTGGTCGTAGCGATAGCGCGGCACGAATGCCTTGACCATGGCGAACAGGAAAAAGAAGAAGCTCAGCTTGAGCAGGAACCAGATCACGCCCGGCACCCAGGTGAAGGGCGCGACATTTACCGGAGGCAGCCAGCCGCCGAAGAACAGCACGGTCAACAGCGCGCACATGGTGACGATGGCGACATATTCGCCGAGCATGAACAACAGGTACTGGCTGGCCGAATATTCGACCATGAATCCGGCGACCAGTTCCGATTCCGCCTCGACCAGATCGAAGGGCGGCCGATTGGTCTCGGCCAGCGCCGAGATGAAGAAAATCACGAACATCGGGAACAGGGGCAGCCAGTACCAGCCGAGCATGCCCCATCTGGTGTCCTGCGCCTTGACGATGTCGTTGAGGTTCAGCGAGCCGGCGCAGAGCAGCACGGTGATGATGACGAAGCCGATCGAGACTTCGTAGGACACCATCTGCGCCGCCGAGCGCAGGGCCGCGAGAAACGGATATTTCGAATTCGACGCCCAGCCGCCCATGATGATGCCGTAAACGCTGAGCGATGAAATGGCGAAAATATAGAGCACGCCGACATTAAGATTGGCCACCGCCCAGCCGTCGCTGAACGGGATCACCGCCCAGGCGGCGAGCGACAGGGTCGCCGTCACCAGCGGCGCCAGCAAAAACACGCCCTTGTTGGCGCCATCGGGAATGATCGGCTCCTTGAACAGGAACTTGAACATGTCGGCGAAGGACTGCAACAGGCCCCAGGGTCCGACCACATTGGGTCCGCGCCGCAACTGCACCGCCGCCCAGATTTTCCGGTCGGCGAGAATGTAATAGGCGACGAGCACCAGCCCGACGCTGAGAACCGCCAGGCTTTTGATTGCGATCAGCAGGACGGTGATCAGGAGTTCCATCGGCTTGTTCTCCTCATTCCGCCGCTAGAGCGTGCGCGCGGCCCCTGGCCGCCGCCGAACATTCGGCCATGACCTGCGAGGCGCGGGCGATCGGATTGGTCAGGTAGAAATCGACGATCGCCGAGGCCAGCGCCCCCGGCCCGAGTTCGCCAGCGGCGAGCGAAGCCAGCCCCGACGCGTCGGCCGCCTCGACCGTGTCGAGCCGGGCGAAATGCGGGTAGGCCGCGTAGAGTTTTTCACGCAGCGCGGCGAGCGAATCGAAAGGCAGCGGCTTGCCAAGCGCCCCCGAAAGCGCGCGGAAAATCGCCCAGTCCTCGCGCGCGTCGCCCGGCGGGAAGGCGGCGCGGTCGGCGAGTTGGACCCGCCCCTCGGTATTGACGTATGTCCCGGATTTTTCGGTATAGGCCGCGCCGGGCAGGATCACGTCGGCGCGATGGGCGCCGCGATCGCCATGCGAGCCGATATAGACGGCAAAGGCCCCCGGCTCGACGACAATCTCGTCGGCGCCGACCAGAAAGACAAGGTCGAGCGCGCCGGCCTTGGCCATCTGGCCGGCGTCGAGCCCGCCTTGCGCCGGGACGAAGCCCAGATCGAGCGCGCCGACGCGCGAAGCCGCCGTGTGCAGCACCGACAAGCCGGTCCAGTCGCCGGTCTGCTCATTTTTCCGGGGCGCGCCAAGTCTTGCGGCGAGCGCGAGAATGGCGGCGCCGTCCTCGCGGGCGAGCGCGCCCTGCCCGACCAGAATCAGCGGACGCTCGGCTTTCGCCAGCAGGTCGCCGAAACCTTCCCCTTGCGCGACCCGCGCCAGAGTATCGGGACCCGCGCCGAGATAATCGTAGGGATAGGTCAGATCGGCCTGTTCGCCGATCAGACCGATCGGGAAATGGCCGGCGCGCCAGCGGCGGCGGATGCGGGCGTTCAACACCGGCGATTCCCGGCGCGGATTGGAGCCGACGATCAGCAGCGCGTCGGCGCTGTCGATCCCCTCGACCGTGGCGTTGAACAGATAGGAGGCGCGGCCCTGCGCCGGATCGAGCTTGGCCCCGTCCTGACGCGCGTCGAGATTCTTGACGCCGAGCGATTCAGCCAGCAATTTGGCGGCGAAAAGCTCCTCGACCGACGACAGGTCGCCGCCGATGAACCCGATCCTTTCGGGCGCAATCGCCTTGATCCTGTCGGCGATGGCAGCGAAAGCCTGCGCCCACGAAGCCGGGCGCAGCTTGCCGTCTACCCGCAAGAAGGGCCGGTCGAGGCGCTGGTTCTTAAGGCCGTCGACGATCTGGCGGGTCTTGTCGGAAATCCATTCCTCGTTCACCGCCTCGTTGAGGCGCGGCAGAATGCGGATCACCTCGCGGCCGCGCGTATCGATGCGGATCGACGAGCCGAGCGCGTCCATCACGT
>NZ_CAIUXT010000256.1 GCF_903903185.1 uncultured Rhodoblastus sp. | reverse complement strand
GATATCAAGTCTTACCTCGACTTCCTGAGCGATCCTTCGATCGTCGCGGTCACGATTTCAGACAATGCGGCGGTGGGCGCCAATGTCGCTCAATTGACGAGCGACGCGGCGACCATCGACGAGCTGCGCAACGCCAATGGATCGGCCTACCAACTGGCGATCTCCGACACGGCGGCGAACGTCCAGAATGGCATCGCCACGCTGGCGGCCAATACACACATTGGCTCGATCACCGCAAGCGGCGGTCCCGCGAGCTTCTCTACGGCGATCTTCGCCGCCGACAAACCTACGCTCGACAAGATCGTCGGCGGTTTCGGCATTGCGGACACGGCGGCGAAAGTGTCGGGCAGCCTCGATGCGCTGCAGGGCGACGTGGCGGATATCGCCTCGATCAAATTCTCCGACGCATCGCCGCCCACATTGAACATCACTTCGGCCCAACTCGCGGCGGACGCGGCGGTGCTCGCCAAGATCGCCAGCCCGTATATTCTGGATGTCGCCAACGCCAGCGGCTCCAGCTCCTACGTCGGTTATGGCAATGGCCTTGTCTTCAACATCGGCGGCGGGACGACGAGCACGATCAAGGGCGGCGGCCTGAACGAGAGTTTCGTTTTCGGCGCCGGCTTCAAGACGGCGACGATCTCGGAATTCGCAACGCATGGCGGCGTCGCGTCAAACGATACGATCTCCCTGGCGAAATCCGACTTCGCGGACTGGGCGACCTTGCTCGCGGACGCGCATACCGGGGCCGGCGGCAGCGTCAGCTTCGTGTCGCAGTCGGGCGCGACGCTGACGCTGGCGGGCGTGTCGGTCGCCGCTTTCGAAAAGCCCGGGGCACCCTATAAAAGCGAATTTTCGTTCCACGCTTGAGGAAAATCCGGACGACAATGGCTTCAAATCTGGACTTGGGGGTAATGAATATGAAAATGACCACATCACTTGCGGCGGCGGCTCTGGCCTGCGCGCTTCTGGCGCCGCCGCAGTCGCGGGCTTCGACCTTGCTCAACCTGATCGATCCGCCAGATCAGACCGACACCGCCTATTCCCTTGCTTTCACCGCCGCCGGTCCGCTCACCACAATTTCCATCGGCGGCTATCAACTTCTGGACGCCGAGCAAACCACCAACATCGGCGTCTTTCTGAACGACGCCGGGGCCAATTTGCTCGGCGCCGCCTGGACCTTGACGCCAGCCGCTCCCCTGTTCACGGACACTTACACTTTCGACGACGGGACGTCGGTTTCCGCTCTTGTTTTCGCGTCGTCCGCCGCGGGCGCCTATGACACCTACGCACAGACTTTCGTCACGGCGGCGGGCCAGTCCTATAGCGTCAATTTTCTCTTCAGCAACGACATCTATGGCGGCGGTCCTTCCCCGAGCGGGCTCCTGGTGACCGAGGTGTCTCCGCCCCCCGTCTCGGGCGGCGTCCCCGAACCCTCGACCTGGATGCTGATGCTGCTCGGTCTTGCTGGCCTCGGCTTTCTCGACCGCCGCCAGAAAAGACAGAGCGCATCGGCGGTCGCCTGACCGGCTCCGGTTGCGGAAGACCTGCCGCGCCGTCGGCTTGAGAGGACGAGACTTCGGCCTTCGGGTCGAAGTTCGGCAACGACCCGGTCTTCGCCACTGTGGCGAATGTTGTTGTGGCCAATACGATCGAGTTGACGGTTTTGGCCTTTAGTCCGAGTGACGACAATCCGTTGCGCGGAGTTTTATCCAGTTTCGCGACGTTGCCCAACGACCGCTTCGTGGCGTCCAGAGAGCGTTGCTCAACGGCAGGCCGATGTCTGCAAAGGGTCACGAATACGCGTTCGACCGGAGCCGGGAAAGTCCGCTGACGACGTTGCACCGGCCATTGCGAGCAGAGCTTGAATGACGCGTTTGAGCCGATGGCGGAAATTCGTCCCAAGCCCGGGCAATCGGCGGGAAGGCGACTCTGGGTCGATCGATCCCGCCAGTTTCCAATGCGACTATTTTCAAAGATCGCAAATCATGGGCGTTCCCGCGCAAGCGCGGGCCGGGCTCTCGTAAACGGAGCCGCTGCGCGTCTCCGCCCTATCGGGCTTCGATCCCTAACGCCGCCGCGATCGCGCGCGCGAGGAGCGGCGGCGCTTATCGGCCCGCCGCCCCCAGCAACAGGATCTCAAGTTCTTCGCTTACAACGAACGGTCGCCACGTCTCGCCCCGGATCGCCATGCTCACCGCGCGTGACGCACCCAGCGCCTCCGCCGACGCCGCGTACGCGTCGATCAGACTGTTCGCCCAGGCGACCGCCCGCGCATCGGACATCTCCTCGAGCGGCTGAAGCCAGTAGCCGCCCGCAAGCTCCGCGGTCACAAACTTGTCGGCCGCTTCATCGGAGCGCTTGGCCGCCTCGAGCGATCGGCGGCAAAGCCAGATCGCCCGCTCAACCAGCGGCTTCAACATCTTCTCCAGCGCCGCACGCTTCGCGTTCGCGTCCTCCGGCCAGCAGCTCGTCATCGCGATCCGCTCCGCCATCGCGCGATCGGCGTCGTCCCGGATCTCGAACGGCGGCTCATCCAGCCCGAACGCCTCCGCAACCAAGGACACGTGCCGAATGTCCGGAGC
Organism: uncultured Rhodoblastus sp.; assembly: GCF_903903185.1. Taxonomy (GTDB): domain Bacteria; phylum Pseudomonadota; class Alphaproteobacteria; order Rhizobiales; family Beijerinckiaceae; genus Rhodoblastus. Next base: position 26,738 of record NZ_CAIUXT010000256.1, on the reverse strand, counting down.
AAGGCTCCACAACAGATCGGTCGTCGGTCTCGCCACCAGCTCCACCGGAAAACGGATCACCTGACAGCCGCCGGAATTGAAATCATCCAACATCGATAACCTCCCGAACAAACAATGAACAAATAACATCGTCAGAATCCGCACGCAAGCGGCAACATCTCGCTTTTACACAACATACGGCGACGCCTGTCACAATTGCGCTCAGCACTTCCGCAAGCAAAGCCCGATAGTCCGCGAAAGGTCGAGAATGTTGTAGCGCCGGAAACTCGAAGATCCCCGGATTAAACGGCAACAGCGTCCACTTCTCACCGAATCTCGAGGGAGGGCCGTTCGAACCAGGGCAAGTCCATCATGCGCATGTCGCGCATCCATATCTCACCTGTGATAGTCTTTCGCTCGTCACGACGCGGCCGCGAACGGCAGCAGGATAGGCGCGCCTTCGCTGTCGCATGACAAATTCCGGCCACCGCCCGGCTTCTCCTGTGCCGATCGGAGCTGGCCCGTTCGCCGCCCTGGGCTCGGGAGCGGAATGCGCGGCATCGCCAATTGCAAGGCCAAAGCAGCCAGCGCCGACATACTTAAAGTGAACCAAGCCAACGATGCGCTGGAGGAACGTCTCGATCCATCGCCTTCCGTCAGAAAAGTCTTACGAGCTCCTGGCCAAGGATTCCGGAATCGGAACGACAAAGCGCCGCTTGACGAAATCAAGCGATCTGGAAACCTCCGGCTTTTCGCGATGCGCGTGGTTCAAATGGCCCAAGGCGGATAAGGCGGATGGTTCCGGAGATCATCGTGCGCATGAGGGCTTTGTCGCGGCGGTCTCAAGATCGTTCGGCTGCATACAGCAGCCATTTCCGTGGACCTTACTCTCTGAGCGGCAGACCGGACGCCTATGTCAAGGCGAGTCCCCTCGGTTCTGTTGACGCCTAGCCCAGCCAGCCGGCGCAAAAACCTCTGCGGTCAACGATTTTCCCCTTCGCCCTGCGGGCGAATTCCTCGCGAAACAAAATCGCCGCCCTCCGAGGTCCTCCACGGTGTTCCGGCCCGCGCAAGCGCGGGTTCAGCGCCGTCTCCAGGCCGGGCTCTTTCGGCGTCACCGAGGGGAACTCGCTGACACAGGGTCAACGGCCCCCGGCGCTCTGGAAGGTCCACGACAATGGCTACCAATCGCAACGCTTCATCCAAGTCCGCCGCCGCGAAAAAGACCGGCTCCAAGCCGAAGATCTCCTTCGAAACCGCCCGCCTCCTCGCCCCGACGCAGGGCCAGGCCGAGCACATCGCCGAAAACTTCGGTCTCTCGCTCCCCGATTACGATAGCGTCAAGGACGCGCATTCCGAAGCGCTTCACAATATGGCTAAAAGCTTCGATGGCTCGCTGAACGAAAAGGCGACCATGATGCACTTCCAGCGCATCGTCGGGGCTGTGGTCTCCTCGGCAGTCGGCGCCGGCCGCTTCTACTCCCAAAAGGTGACGGAAGCGCGCACCGCCGCAGCCCGCACCGCCGAGGGCGGAGAAGAGCCCGACGCCCCGGTCGGGTTCGAAAGCAAGGCGCGGCGGCTGGCGGAATTCGCAGCCGACATGGCGATGCAGTCGCACGCCATCCTCGCCGCCGCCCACGGCGCTGTCGAAGCCTACAAGGAAATCACCGGCGAAGACTGGATCGCCTACGAAGCGCCCGCCGAAGACAAAGCGCTCGAACAGCGCTCCCTGAAGACCCAGATTTCGGCCTTCGACGCCTGAGCCACCATCGGCGGGGATCTTCGGATCCCCGCCTTTCGCTTAATCTCTCGCCAAAGGACAAAGTCCGATGTCCATCTCCTTTCTCCTTTACAATCAGGACAGCGCCAACTTTCGCCTCACGCCCTTGCCTGACGACGCCCAGCTTTCCCTGTCGAACGACAATGCGTTTGCCGTTCTGGAAGCCCTCGGGATCGAGGAACCCTGCTCCTCGTCGCCCTGGCCGATCGCGTGCTTCCGCTCCCTTCTGACCGTCGCGCGCCGCAAACGCCTCGGACACAGCTCGCCCGCCAGTCCCTCCGCCGAGCATCACGAACCCGGGCGAATGACCCTGATCGATTGCGGTCGCGCAGAGGGCTACATCGAGCGGCGCCTCAAGGATCTCTCCGATCTCGTCAACACCGGGCTTGAGGCCGGCGCAACGCATGTCGCCTGGGGTTGACCGCAACGCCGGCGGGGATTCGGCTTCCCGAATCCCAATCGGAGCATTGACCATATGTTTCCGCCCATCGGCTCAAACGTGCTCTCGACGGCGACGAATCATCGCCGTCCTGGCATGTAAAATTCGAGAAGACCGGGCTTTTTGCTTGACCTCAACGGAAGCGGCCCGGCTCCCATTGTCCCGCCAATATCGCAGCCCGCTCGGCTTTCTGGCGCTCATTCGCTTCGACATCGCCTTTGGTCTGCATGCAAAACGCCCCATAGCCTTCCCAGTAATGATCCGGCCGCTGACGCCCAAACCGGTCCAAATCCCACCAGTCATAAACCCATGACGATTTAAGCCTCGAGGTAACGAACGAGTGAAGGTGCATCGTTCCGCGCAGCAGACACGGCATCTTAGAATCGTCCAGCAAATGCCCGAACAACCTATCTCTATGTTCTTGTTGCAACTGGCAGCAGGCGTTCGCAAAGTCTGCATCTTCCACTCTTCCGCCAGCCCAATTCACCCGGATTCTATGCAGATCGGTCGAAAATGTTTCGAACTTGCCGTCTCGATGTTCGATGACAACAAGCAGTTCTCCTTGGCGGGCCGTTGAGCGAATGAGATGTATCTTCTCAACGCCCAGTTTTATATACTCAAACCCGTCATTGGCCGAAAACCCGAAACGCTTGGCAACCGGGAACATTTCGCCGTCGCTGTGCTTCAGCCAGTCCGCGCGCGCTCCAAAAAGGTCGGCGATCTTGTTGAGTTGCGAAAACGTAAAACTCCCTTTGCCAGCGCAGACGTTTTCGACAGCTTCGGATTTCTCACCGATCCCTTCGGCCATCCGGGCTAAAGTCCATCCTCTTCCGTCGAATTGCTTAATCAGCAGATCAAGCCTTTCCAACACAGGCGGGCGCGGATAAAAGACTCGTTCGAGAAATGCGACGATCTCTCTATTCATCGAACGTTCTTTCGCCTTCGCAACATCGGCGATTTTGTTGCGCATCCCGTGCGGCATCCGCAAAATAAATTGATCGCTATGACCGACCGGCTTTCTCAAAAGACCTCTCCCTGGCGATTAATTCCACCAGCGCGATCTCACCATTCACCCGCGCGAAGTTTCCGGACAAAATCTCGCTCCGTCTGACTTTTTCCGATCCATGCGCATGTCCGACCATTACGCATGTTCTCGCGCAAGCTTTTCAACCTCGCCTGCACGCAAAACCGCATAACATCCGACGCTCCGTATCCGGGCGTTCCCCGCGCAAACGCGGGTCGGGCTCTCGTAAACGGAGCCGCTACGCGTCTGTGCCCTCCGGTTCGTTATCCCTTACGCCGCCTCGACCACCCATCCGCAGATCAAACAGCCGCCACCCCTCGCCGCAGATCACCCAAGCGCAGCCGGACGGACATCGCCAGTTCCCATCTATCAATTCAGCCGCTTGACGTCCGGCGTCTCAAACTCGCCAATATCAACGCCGATAAAATCGTCGCCAAAGGCCCGAAGGCTTCCGCACTGCGCCGGCTCTTCGCCATTGAGACGCGGATCGAGCGAAAAACCTCGCGCCTCGAACTTTAGATCGCGCAGCGCCCACTGCACCGCCATCCGCAACGATCCCCACAAGTTCATGACCCCGCATCGGTTCACGCCTACCGCCAGCGGCCGCTGCGCTCTTTCCGGGACTTGAAGAAGCGCGCTCCATCCGTCCCGCCGGCGCGTCACCACGATGCCAACGATCACGTCCCTCCGCCAGACCACGCTTGCAACAACGCGCCGGTCGCTGAAGTCCTGAAAAGGATCGTGTTTCTGTTCCGGTATCCGCTGGCCCATCGCCGCCTGCCCTCTCTGTTCCTCTTATTGTTTTCGGGTAAAGCGGCGCGAACACCTAGCCGTCATCGTAAAATTCTTCATCGTCGTCGCCAGCGTGGCGATCCAGTTCGCGCCTCTGGCGAGGCCAACCTCGCAACAACGCCAGTCACCACCCAGCGCTTGGCCTTTGTCTCCCGTCTTCACTTCGTCACCGAAAGCCGGCCACGCCAGAACGAACGCGCTCGAGGTTGCGACAGACTTCGATCACGGCCCGCGGCCTCAACATGATTTGTTTCCACACGCCGGGTTTTGCCACATCGCCCGCACGAAATTTCCTTGCTGAGGCATTTGGCGGCGGGGCAGGCTTGAGCATAGGGACGCGCCCGATCGATCGTCACCTGTACCGACGCCACTCTGGCCTTTTCCGCAAAGCTCAAAGGCCCTCCTGTCAATTTGGACATGACGCCGCCTCACCGGGCAATCCCCTCGGTTTTGTTGACGCCTAGTCCAGCCAGCCGGCGCAAAAACCTCTCCGGTCAACGATTTTCCCCTTCGCCCCGTGGGCGAATTCCTCGCGAAGCAAAATCGCCTCCCTCCAAGGTCCTCCACGATGTTCCGGCCCGCGCAAGCGCGGGTTCAGCGCCGTCTTACGGCCGGACTTTTTCGGCGTCACCGAGGGGATGAACCGGATGAGCCGGCCGCCCTCGCGAAAACAGGAGAGAACCATGAGCCAGTGCGCGGAATTCCAGATCATCGGCCGCATCGGAAAGATCAAGAAGGTCGGCACGACCCTGCGCGTCACCCTCGCCGCCAGCTATCCCTACAAGGACGATCGTGGCGATTGGGCAGAAAAAACCCGCTGGAACGAAATCACGATCTTCAATGAGGCGCGTCAGTCCTACATCCAGCGCAACCTCAAGACAGGCGACCTGGTCCGCGCGACCGGCGTCATCGAGCAGACCAGCTGGGAAAAGAACGGCGAAATCCAATACGGCGTCTCCCTGGTCTGCGAGCAGATCGGCCGACTCGCCAAGGGTCCCAACCACGCCGACAGCAACGGCGCCGACGATTTGAACCCCTGACGCTCGAGGGGGAGGCGAAAGCCTCCCCTTTTCTCTCAAAAACGCCGTCGCCGAACCACAACGACCCATGGAGAGCGCCATGATCCAGCCGAAAAACTATTCTCGGGAAACTTACCTCGTTCTTCGCAACTGCGCATTGCTCGACGAGGGCGAATATGAAGGCAAGCGTTTCGTGCGCTGCATCCCTCGCGCCCTCGAATTCGGCGAACTGGGCTGGGGGCTCGCCGAGAAAGAGGCTCGCGAGCAGGCCCACCGTGTCGTCAAAGAGATCAACGAGCCAGGCGTCATCGTCTCATGGCACAATTCATTCGGCGATTACGTCCGGGTCGAGACCAAAACCGAGACTTTCCGCCTCATCTGCCATATGAAATCGTAACCGAATTCGCCACCTCCTTAACCTTTTATCGTGGCCACCCAAAATGCTGGCCACGATTTGCGTTCCCTCTATCTGTCGCGCCAGTTTTTTGCTCGATCCAGCATCGAGAAGGCGAGCGCATCGCACTCCGTTGCTGATGGGCGCCCCGGCCCTGCCAGTGCAACACCTACGTTGCCGAAATCCGGCGACGCTGCAACTACGCGGCGCAATCGAGTTGCAGTATCGACCCAATTCTTGACCCTTAGCCTCCACCGCGTTTCGCCAACACCTGGTCCAGCCAGCACGCTGGCCTGACCCCGCCGACGACATGCGCGTCCTTCACTTGCACCGGGTCGCGTTGACAATCCGCGATCCGCGCTTGCATCTCATAAAAACCTGCCAACGCGCTATCGTCCTGGTAAGCGCGCGCGACATATCCGCCTACAAAAATGCCCACAGCCACGATCGCAACACACAAAGCAAGCACCCACGCGTCCCGCCGATTGCGGCTCGTCTGCTTCAGCACCAGCCATTGCTGGCTCGATTCAACAAGTCTCGATGACAATTCCTTCGCGATCTGCGCGACCGAGCGATCGAATTCGTGTTCGGCGCGCTGACCCGCCGCGATCGCGGTCTCGGCCGCCTGCCGGCCAATCGCAATGGCTTTTTCACCGCCGGCGAAAATGATCTTCAACCGGCCCACTTCGAAATCGCCGGCAGCTTTGGCGTCCGCGACGACGCGGTGCACTTGCTCGATCGTCGCTTTGTTCATCTGTCCGCTCGCGGCAATCGCCGCCAGCAGGGCCGACACGAACCGGCCCTCCATGGCGTCCGCCTGAACGCCCCAGTCGCGCGCTGCGTCTTGAGCTTCCTTGATATGCCAATCAAGATCGTGGGCGGCGACGCCGCCCACTTCCCGGTCCATTTCCATGAACATTCTCCCATCATTCGGCCGCGTCGGTCTGGCTGTCGCGCGTCGCCGGGAGCCAGTCGGCAGGAATTTCATCAAACATATTAGGCAATTCCTGCTGCCACCATTTTCGGACACGCGCTCGATCGAAAAGGTTCAACGGCGGAAGGCCCTTGACGCTGCCCCCTGCTCCGGACATCGCGTCTTCGAAGCTCAACCCCCGATCCGCCACCTCCGACATGCACGCCAGACGCGGCATGTCGACAATGTGCCCGCCAGCGCTCAGAACTCGCGAGATTGTCGGATGCGTCATCGTCTGTGCGAAAGCTCCCTTCACGGACCTGCCCGAGAGAACCAGGCCGGCGTTAAGGACGACCAACGTCTGTTTCGACACAAAAAGATTGTTTTCCGAGAACCGCCCGAGATAGTCGAGATCCGGCGTTTCCGGCCCGACGACGTGAACCAGCACCACGCGAACGCCAGCTCCTTCAAGCGTTTCGACAACAGGAACATCCTGCACGAGCCGGCCCAGCGGCGTGTCTCCGCCGCCGATGTCCAAAATCGCACTCGTCCGGTTCTCGATCACACTCGAAAACCGCTGCTCCAGCCAGACTTTCACTTCCTCGGGATCGCCCTCAGGAGGCCTCAACGCGTTTCGATGAAAGAGGGACAGATTATAAGACGTATTTTGCTGGTCTCCATCCCAAATCTCAAATTCCGCGCCGCGCGCTTTCAGATATTGCGCGACGGTATTCAGAAAGGACGTCTTCCCAACGCGTTGACGTCCAAGAACCATCATTACAACCGGCGTAGTCATTCTGCTCTCCTTCACCATTTGCTTCTATTTTTCCTGTCATAAGGAATGTGCTTTGACCAATCTTTGGCACGGCTCCAAATGACAGCCTTCATTTTACCAACACGTAATTCTGGATCCAGGTTCGGATCATCCCAAGGTTCGGGAACACCGTCGTTGCGAAAAAATTGCCTCAAGTCGAGGACGGTTTTGTTGTCGAAATCCTTGATGCGCATGTCTTTAAGACATTCAGGCAAGACCAAGTCGTGCCAATAATCATGTTCAGGGGCTGGCGACGATATCGCCGATCCCACGACAAGCGCCTGACGCGGAGCCGGGACCAGCGCACGCGACTGTGCCGGCGGCTGCACGTTGGACAGTGGCGGCCCGTACTCGCCCTTCGGGAACCGCGACGGCATGTTGCGTCGCGGATCGGCCGCGCGCCGCGCCTCTCGCTCGGCGAGTTCCCCCGCGCGGCGTTCCTCGACGCGCTTTTTCTCCTTGCGAACCCGCTGCCAGGTAATCCGCGCTGTTCCTGGCGTCACCACTTTTCCGCCGTGCGCCGTGATCCCCTTCGCCGCGAAATCGGAGCACATTGTTCGCCATTGAACGCCCAGACCGCCTTCAACCCGCGCCTGGCAAAGTTCGTCATGGTGCTCCATCAGCCACCAAAACAAAGGCGAGCGCGTTTCTGGACGCGTGACGCGCTTCAACATAGCGTCTACCTCACTCCGCGAGATTCGCGGCAGCTCTGGCCGCCCCACTTTCTCCGTCATCGCAATTCTTCCCGCATTGGCGCCCCCGTCGGTCACTGATGGAATGACACCACGCACCGGCGCGAACTTGTTCGGCTAAATTCGGCTCTATCGAATTTTTTTCCGACGATTTGCGCACCTCAATCTGCCCTCCACCTCAACCATTCTAATGTTCGCGCGGGGCGCGCACCGCGCGTTCCCTCAACCGCCGATATGCCTACGTCGCAGCTTCGAGCGACCGGCGCGTTACGGGGAAGCTACCGACGCGCTAAAGGCGAGCTACAGGCGAGCTACGGCCACAGAAGAAGAAACGACCCCATACGGACCAATGCACCCTTAGTGCGGTCCGCCCGCGGGGCGCGGACCTGGCGCCTGCGGCGCTCGCCAAGCCGGAATTAGCCTGATCAAGAAAACGAACCACGCAAAATCAACAGAGAACGCCGCTGGCGGCTTTTCTGGAAGCGTCGGCTATGGTGGGGTGCGGACGTAGCACGATTGCCGCCGGCGGGCTTCTTAGGCGATTTTTAAAAAACGATCCTGTCAGGGCGGTCGGAGGACGCGAAAGCGCGTCCGCGCGGCCCCGATTTTTGCCCCTGGCGGCGAACCAGATTTGCCGCGCGCGGCACCGCCTGAACCGGTTGCGGCGTCGGCATAAAATTTTTGCCCGAGGATGTTCGAGTTCGCGCCACTTGCCCCGACACTCGCCATAGGCCGGGGATGGTCCCCAGGCCATAGCCATCGGCGCCGGCGCTCCATCAAGGGTCTGGCTAACGACGCTAAGCAGAAAAAACTAAAGGATTTTCAGCGATGTCCGACTCCGTAGAGCCCACCGACACCAATAACAATCAAAAGCTCCCGATCGAATTCTCATTCGAAAATCAAGCGCTCCGAACCGTGATCGATGATGAGGAGCCCTGGTTCGTCGCCAAAGACGTCTGCGACATTCTTGGCCTAAAAAATTCAAGTCAGGCGATTGCCCGTCTCGATGAGGATGAAAAGGGCCTAATTTTTATTGAGACCCATGGCGGTCTGCAAAATGCGGCTGCCGTGAACGAGCCGGGACTTTATCGCCTCATTTTCCGCAGCAGCAAACCTGCCGCCAGACGCTTCTCGAAAAAAGTCACAAGCGAAATCCTCCCGCAAATCCGCAAGACTGGAAAATACGACCCCGAATCAGACGCCCTGCTAAAAAAATATCAATTTGTCGGCCCCAACCGGAACGACGAGGCGATCACGCGGACCCTCAATGTCTTATTGGTATCTGACGAAATTCGCCAAAAAACCCAGGACCTTCTGGAAAACATCGGCAGAATCGAGACGATCGCCCCTGCCGCCGAGCAGAACGCGCTCACTTTCACGAAATCCTCGCTTAACGACCAGGAAATCTCGATCCAGTGCCCCAAATGCCGCCAGAGGCTCCAGGACCGGCACATCATCAGCGACCAAATGTTCGAAACGGCGCGCTATCTCGCGATCAAGGCCCAGGAACTGATAATCGAATTCAACCGCGAACGGGCCACTGTCGAAGCCCTCCAGGCCGCGCTCGCTCATGGCGACGAAGAAGAGCGCGGATTTTTCGATGCCGTCGCTGTCGATCGCGTCGCCGTCGACGGCCAGACTTTCAAAGCGCCGGCCAAAGATTGGCGCCGACCGCTTTGAATTCGCGCCGCCTGCCCAAATCCAGTGATCTCCAGAGTTGCAAGACAGGAACGAATTCAATGCCAGACGCATCGAACGCCGATTCAACCACCCCCCCTACTCCTCACCGGGCTGCGGACCCGCGACAAGACCTGCACATCCTCATCGACCTCGTTCGCGAAATGGATCATGGCCAAAACGCGCAGCTCGAAGCGACCGGCCTCCTGCGCGAGGAAGTCGGCGCTCTACAAGGACTGCTCGCTCATCTGATCCAGATTCTCACGCCGCAACAGTCGGAAGACGAAGGGGAGAGCTTGCGCGACCTGCTCTCGCGCGTCATCGCACACCAGAGAGAACTCGCAAGACTGCTCAAGGTAAACCTCGCCACATCCGGCCGAATCGAAACACGCCTCGGTGGCGCTCCAACACCTCCCAAAACGTCAGCGGTCTTCTGAGCCATGCTCAACTTCGCGAAAGTCGCCGCCAATTCCGAAGGATCAAAAATCCGCGCTTATCTCACGCAGGACAAGCCCGAGCCCGAAACGCTCACCGTCTCTGGAATCGACCCTGCCGGGCGCAACCTCGACACCGGCGAAACCCTCTCGAATTATTACACCGGTCGAGGCGAGCCGGCGACCTGGCGCGCCGACATGCCCGCCAAGGTCGCAGCCGCTCTTGGGATCAAAAGTCCGAAAAACAGGCCACAATATGCCGAGCTTGACCCTCTGTTCGAAGCCCGCCGCGCCGACAACGGCGAGGCATGGACGAACCAAAAGCGCACAAATTCCGGGTTCGATTTTGTGTTCGCTCCACATAAATCCATATCCCTCGCAGCGGAATTTGCGCAAACGCCAGCCGAAAAAGTCTTGATTCGTGATGCTATCCACCGGGCAAACGATGAGACACTGCGCTATGCCGCTCACGATCTCGGCGCCGCGCGAAAGGGAAAAGGAGGCCTCAAAGGCGTCGATTCCGGCGACATCGGCTGGGTGACATTCGCTCACGACGCCGCGCGCCCGACGCTCGCGGTTCAGGATGGCGCAGCCGGCGGCACCTACCTCGTCGACGCGCCAATCGCCGGCGATCCGCATTTCCACCTCCACAATTTCATCCCAAACCTGGTTGTCACCGAAACCGGCCGCATCGGTTCAATCGATTCTCGCGTCATTACCGCGCACAAGATCCACGAGCTCGGCGCGGTCTTTCAGACCTTTCTCGCGCAAAACCTCCGTGATCTCGGTATTCGCGTCGGCTATGACGACACCGAACAGGCGATCGTCGCCCTCGATGTTCCCGAAGAAGCGGTGGCTCTTTTCAGCAAACGCGACCGCCAGGTCATCGGCGACGCCAAACGCTTTGCTCGGGAAAACAGTCTGAACTGGGACGAATTGTCCCTCGACCGCAAGAAAACGCTCCTTCACGAAGCCAGCGCGGCTGGGCGTCTCGGTAAAACCAAGGACGAAGCCCACGAGGTTTGGCGCGCTCAAGCCGCCAACATCGGTTGGACCCACGAAACGATCCTTGCCGCCGCGCCGCGGCAGATTATCCCCGAGGCCGAGCGCCACGAAACCGCCTATAGAATCGCGACGGGATCGCTTTCCGCCGAATTCGTCGCGGCGGCTGTTCTCGATCACGAACGCTTGCGCGTCCACGCCGCGCGCGGCCTCATTTCCGTAGGTGCGCCAGGCGGGCGCAAAGACGTCGACGCCGTCATCGCGATGATCGAACAACGCGGCTTCGCTCATAACGGGGTTCAAGTTTCCCTTATCTCTGGACGCCACGACCATAACGTGCGGATCAGCCACAGCTCACAAGTCCAGATCGAACAAGCCGTCTCGGAAAAAGCCCGCCAAGCCGCGCTCGATCATTCGGTGGACCTTTCCGACGCGGCGGTTCGCGCCGCCATCGCCGCTCTCGAAAACGCCGGGGACGGAATGAAATTCAGTCGCGAGCAATCCGCCGCCATCTATGCTCTGGGACGCGGCGGTCGGCTCTCGCTTTTGACCGGCGTCGCCGGCGCCGGCAAAACGACGCTGCTCAGTCCCCTGGTCGACGCCTGGCGGGCGGACGGGAGGCGCGTGGTCGGCATGTCCACCGCCTGGCGGCAGGCCGACGCGATGAAAGACGCCGGAATCGCCGAAACCTTCGCCCTGCACCCGCTCCTCAATGCGATCGACACCGGCGAATTCCGCGCCGACACGCGAACCGTCTTGGTCATCGACGAAGTCAGCCAGATCGGTCCGAAATCCATGCTCCGCCTGCTCGAGCATCAGGCCGAGACCGGAATGACTATCAAAATGCTTGGCGATCGCGAACAGGTCCAATCGATCGAGGCCGGAGACACGATCGAGTTACTCCGCCGCGTCCTGCCCAAGGTCTCCATGCCCGAAGTCCTGACGGCGGTGCGCCAGAAAGCCGAACGCGATCGCGAAATCGCCGCGCACTTTCGTGGCGGAGAGGCCGGCGTCGCATTCTCGATGAAACGCGACGACGGCACAGCCCAGCTCATTGACGGCGATTACGATCAGGTCATTCGGAAAATAGCCGATCTCTACATCGCGCGCTCGGACGCCCTCACCGCCCAGGACCCCGCGCTAGGCGTCACGATCACGACCCTGACCAATGCGGAGGCGGCCGACATCAGCCTGGCCATTCGCGACCGCCTGAAAGCCAGAGGTGAGATTGGCGCCGACGAAGCCACCTACAAAGCCGTGCTTTACCGCGCCAACAAGCCAGAATTTTTCGACCTCCCAATCGCCACCGGAGATCGTCTGCGGCTCTATCGAAAAACCCGGACCGAAGTCGGCGGCCGCCTTGTCGGCGTTGGCAATAACGGAGACATTGTCGAGGTCGCCGGGAAAACGGCCCAGGGCTTTTTACTGCGCAACACTCGCGGCGCCCTATTGAATGTCGATTGGAAGGCCTTGACCGACAAGTCAACCGGACGCCTGTTGCTCGGACCCGGGCGCGCCTTCACCATCGACGCCGCGCAGGGCATGAGCACAAAAGGCGAGCATATCAACGCCCTGCCCCGTGGAACCGCCGCAACGACCGCCTTCAAAATCTACACGGCCGAAAGCCGCGCCACCGGTCGCACCCACATCGTCATTTCCAAAGGCGCGGTTCTTGCCACCGTGCAACGGTCGCGCGCGCTCGGCGACCGGACGCCGATCGATGAGGACGATCTGTGGCGAAGGGTGGAAAACGACGCCTCTGCAAAGCCCTATAAAGCGCTCGCGCTCGACCTTTTTAGCAAAGGCCGCAAGCAGCGGAATGAGGCGATTGTCGACGGCCTGAAAAGCCACAAGATCCTCGACGACATCAAGCGGACGACGCCGGAATTCGCGGCGCGCGTTCGCTCCACCTTCGAGGACGGGTTGGCCCGATTCGCCTGGGCGGAACAGCGCGCCGCCCTTGCCGACATTCTCAAGGACGCGTTTGCGAGCCTGCGCGAGGCCAGCGAATTCCTCACGGAACACCTGCGCGCGAAGCGTGAAGTCGTCAGGCCGGGAGGATCGGCTTCCGGCCCCGGGCCACAAACTCCGACAAGTGAAAACGAGCCTGGCGCCCGGCCCTCATTGCCATCGCCAAGGTAAAGAGGGTTGCGCTGCGCGGCGAATGAGGACGCCAGAAGGCTATAACTTTGACGGTCGCGACCGCGCTCGACGCAGCACGTCGCGTAGGCGGCGGAGAGGTCAAGCCTGGGTTCCAAACGCCCGGCCTCGCGTTCGGCGCCGAGGACATACTCAGCTTCGAGGGCGTGGAGCGCGAGGACCTCAATGCCTGAACGCAAACCCGCCTGCCAACCCTGTTTCAAGACCGTGGACATCGAAGCGTCGACGTAACCGGTCGCGATTGCCGCCATGGTGTCAGGGGCCTGACGAACCGCAAACTTCCTGGGTCAACGGACCGAGGTCTCGAATCGGCGGAAAGCGGGCATAGGGTGCAGGACCGGTCCCGAGAAGTTACCGGTCGATGGCTGCATGGAATGGTTGGGCCAACTCCAGAAATCCGTGGGCGGTTGAATACGACATCGATTCAATAACGCGAGCCGGCACGAAGCGGATTTTCGCGGGATCGGGCGGGACCTCCAAATTCAACACCCTTGACCTTCAAGCTTTACCGATTACGCTCAAGGCTGTCTGCCGGGGCGGAGGGGCCAATCCATGTGTTTCGCTTGCAGTCCATTCGCCGGCGCCCTCGCCGGCGCCATGTCGCGCCGCGCGCTCCTGAAACACACGGTCGCCTGGGCCGGGGCGGCGGGGGCGGGGAGCAGTTTCCTTTGCAGCGCGGCGGAGGCGGCGACCGAAAGTGTCGACACGCTCTATGTCGGCGGCCCTATCGTCACGATCAATGACTCGCAACCGACCGCCGAGGCGGTGCTCGTTCGTGGCGGCCGAATCGTCGCCGTCGGCGCGCGCGCCGAGGTCGAAAGCCAGGCGAAAGGCCCGATCGCAACTGTCGATCTCAAGGGCAAGACGCTGCTCCCTGGCTTTGTCGATCCGCACGGCCATGTCGTCATGGTCGGGCTACAGGCGCTCGCGGCGAACCTCCTGCCGGCGCCCGACGGCGAGGGCAACAGCATCTCCGCCCTGCAACGCATCCTGCGCGACTGGATCGCCAGGAACGGCAAGATCATCGAACGCTACGGCGTCATCATCGGCTTCGGCTACGACGACTCCCAGCTTGAGGAACAACGCCACCCGACCCGCGCCGACCTCGACGCCGTTTCTCCGGACACTCCGATCCTGATCGTCCATCAGTCGGGCCATCTCGGGGTCCTGAACAGCAAGGCGCTGGATCAGGCGGGCGTGACGAAGGATACGCCCAATCCGCCGGGCGGCGCGTTCCGTCGCGAGGCCGACGGCGCGACCCCGAACGGCGTCTGCGAGGAGGCGGCTTTCTTCGGCGCGGCCGGCAAGCTTCTTGGCCGCCTCGACGCGCCAGCCTATCTCGAAATGATCAAGGCGGGCGCGGCGTTCTACGCCTCTTTCGGCTACACCACCGTTCAGGAAGGCCGCGCCATGCCCGGCAGCGCGACCATGCTGGCGAAGGCGGGCGAGGCCGGGCTGCTCGATGTCGACGTCGTCGTCTATCCCGACGTCTTTCAGTCTCTCAAGGATATCACGCCCTCGCGCGAGTACAAGAACCGCGTCCGCATCGGCGGCGCCAAAGCGACCATCGACGGTTCGCCTCAGGGCAAGACGGCGTTTCTCTCGCAGCCCTATTACAAGCCGCCGGAGGGGCAGGGCGCCGACTATCGCGGCTATGCCGCGATCACCAGGGAGCAAATCAATGAGGCCGTCGACCTCGCCTTCGCCAACGGCTGGCAGATCATCACCCACGCCAACGGCGACGCGGCGGTGGACTGGCTGATCGACGCGGTCGGCGACGCGACCGCGAAACACGGAACCGGGGACCGGCGCGCGGTGCTGGTGCATGGCCAGACGACGAGGCTGGAGCAACTGCCGAAGCTGAAGGAGCTGGCCATCCTCCCGTCCTTCTTCCCGATGCACACCTATTACTGGGGCGACTGGCATCGCAGTTCGGTTCTGGGGCCGGAGCGGGCCGCGCGCATCTCGCCCTGCAACTCGGCGCGAAAACTCGGCATGATCTTCACAAGCCATCACGACGCGCCGGTCGCCAACCCGGACGCGATCCGCGTGTTGTCGGCAACCGTTACGCGCGTCACGCGATCAGGTTATGTGCTCGGTCCCGAGGAGCGCGTCGACACGCTGACCGCGCTCAAGGCCATGACGATCTGGCCGGCCATTCAGTATTTCGAGGAGGCGAGCAAGGGCACGATCGAGCCCGGCAAGCTCGCCGACTTCGTGATCCTGAGCGACAATCCGCTCACGGTGAAGCCCGAGGCGTTGATCACGCTCAAGGTCGTCGAAACGATCAAGGAAGGAAAGAGCATCTACAAAGCGACCTGAGCGATCGGAGCAAAGCATCCCACCTCGGGTTGCGGGACATATCGGTCCAATGGAAGGGGTCGGGGATGAGCGTTCGAGCTTTAACACTTGCGGCGATACGTTGGATCACGGCGATCGCGGCGGCAGCGGCTATCGGCGCTTACAGCATGGCGTCAATAACTCACGCGACTACGAGCGACGATGCGCGCCGGTTGATCGCCGCACATGGTCAAACCATCGAAGCCTTCGTCTTTGGCGAGGGACCGGAAACGCTGATCATGGCGGCCGGCAATGGACGGCCGGCGTCGCAATTGACGGATCTCGCCAAGGCCATCGCTTCCGCCGGCATTCGCGCGGTCGTCTACAACTATCGCGGGATTGGCGTGAGCGACGGTCCGCTCGACGGCCTGAAGCTGGTCGACTACGGCAATGATGTCTGGGCGATCGCCGACGCGCTTGGTGCGCAGAAGGTTCATCTGGCCGGCAAGACCTATGGCAACAGGGTCATGCGCGCCGCGTCCCAGACAAAGCCCGACCGCGTCGCGACGATCGTTCTTGTCGGGGCTGGCGGCGAGGTTCTACCCTCGCCGGAAACGATCGCGCTCTAAAAGCGGTACACCGACCCCGACCTGCCCAAGTCCGAATGGCTGTCGTTGCAGGCGACGTTGATGTACGCGCCTGGAAACGAGCATCTTGCGGAACAGGACGCGGGGGAAGGCGCGTTCCCGGCGGTCGCAGCCGCGCAGGTCAAGGCCAGCGAGGCGACGCCCAAGGAAGCCTGGAGCATGGGCGGAACCGCGCCGATGCTCGCGATCACCTGCCTTCTCGACCGTGTCGCCGTGCCGGAGAACGCCTACAAAATCGCGGAGACGCGCCCGAACACCTGGCTCGCGGGGCTGCCCGGCTGCGGCCATAACATGATAAACGAGCAGCCCGAAGAACTGCGCCGCCTGATCGTCGGATTCATTCAGGCCCGGTCCGGCGCGAACAAATAGCGGATTGGTTTAACGAGAAGAGTTGACGGTCGTCCATTCAACTTGCCCCGAGCCCCGCGGGAGGAATTGACCATGTGCATTGTATGCAATCCGGAATTCGCCAACGCCATCAACGCGCTGAGCTTCAAATCGCGGCGTCAGTTCCTGCGCGCCGCAGCCGCCGCGACAACGGGCGCGTTTGTCGCCGAGGCCGTGGGGCCGGCGCTTGCGGACGGCTCGCTCGGCGAAACGCTCGCCTCCGGCCTTGCGACGCCGCCGGTCACGATCTTCGTCGCCAAAAAAATCGTCACCATGGAGCGCGACAACCCGACCGCGACCGCCGTCGCGGTCGAGGGCGACAGGATCGTCGCGGCGGGCTCGCTCAACGAAGTCAAGGCGGCGCTCGGCGCGCGCCCCTACCGGATCGATCCGACCTTCGCCGACAAGGTCGTGCTTCCGGGCCTCATCGACCAGCATCTTCATCCCATTCTCGGCGCGCTGACGCTCGCGGTCGAGGTGATCGCGCCCGAGGACTGGGTACTGCCGGGCAGGACCTACAAGGCGGCGATGACGCCCGAGGACTGCCGCGCGCGGCTCAAGGCCGCCGTGGGCGCCTCGAAGGAGTCGAAAGACTGGTTCTTCACCTGGGGCTATCACGGCCTCTGGCATGGGCCGCTCTCGCGCGCCGACCTCAACAAGCTCAGCGCGACGCGTCCGATCGCCGTCTGGCAGCGCTCGTGTCACGAGTTCTACCTGAACGACGCCGCCATCGCCGCGCTCGGCGTGACCGAGGAGGCGACCAAAGGCAAGGGCGAGTGGAGTGAGCAGGTCGATTTCGCGAACGGCCATTTTTGGGAGGGCGGCCTCAACTTCATCATCGGACCGATGATGAAAGTGCTGGCGACGCCCGATCGCCTCAGCTTCGGCCTGAAGCAGATGGTCGCCTATCTGCACGCCAATGGCGTCACCGCCTACAATGAGCCGGGCGCGCTCTATACCCCCGACATGTGGACGCTCTATGAGCAGATCCTCGGCGCGCCCGGCACGCCGATGTATGCGACGTTCCTCGCCGACGGGCGCGGCATCCTCGACCGCGTCGGCCTCGACAAGGGACTGGCGGCGGTCGAACAGCAAATCGCGGTGGCGCCCGCGGCCCCGGGCAAGAAGCTGATGTTCTTCCCGGGCCAGATCAAGCTGTTCGCCGACGGGGCGATCATCTCGCAACTGATGCAGATGAAGGACGGCTATCTCGACGGCCACAAGGGCGAATGGATCATTCCGCCCGACGAACTCGAAAAGCGGATGCGCCTGTTCTGGAACGCCGGCTACCAGATCCACATTCACGTCAACGGCGATCTCGGCCTTGAGGCGCTGCTCGATATCATCGAGAAACTTATGGCGGAAAATCCGCGCGCCGACCACCGCACGGTGATCGTCCATTTCGCCAATTCGACCGAGGAACAGGTTGGTCGCATCGCAAGGCTCGGCGCGATCGTCAGCGCCAATCCCTATTACCCGGTCGGCTTCGCCGACAAATACGGCGAAGTCGGCCTCGGGCCGCAACGCGCCGACGCAATGGTGCGCGCGGCGGCGGTGCTCAAGCATGGCGTCCCGCTTTCCTATCATTCCGACCTCCCGATGGGGCCGGCGGCGCCGCTCGCGCTGGCGTCGTTCGGCGTCAACCGGCTGACGCCCTCGGGTCGGGTCGCGGGTCCCGAGCAGCGCATCGGCGTCGACGACGCGCTCCGCGCGGTGACGATCGAGGCCGCCTGGTCCTGGCGGCAGGAAGACAAGATCGGCTCGATCGCGCCGGGCAAGATCGCCAATTTCACCGTGCTTGAGCAAGACCCCTACGCGGTCGATCCGACGAAGCTCGCGGATGTGCCCGTCTGGGGCACGGTGTTCGAGGGCGCGGTCTACCCGGTTGCGCGCCGCTAGACCAGGACCGGCTCAGACGTCTTGATCCACGCCCGATCAGGATCATCAGCACTGGTTCATTTGGCTATCGGAACGTCAGCCTAGGGCTGGAAAGCCGCCGATGGGCCCTTATGTCGTTCTGCCGCTTCGAGCCGATTCCGGAAGACGGTCATTTCGGTCGGCAGCGCCAAGAAGTGGCACCCATGCGTCGTTCGCGTTTGCCAATCGAGCGAAGGTCCGGTTTCGGCCGAAGACACTGGTTCGTTCGGCCAACGCCATATTTCCGGTTCTGGCGCCGAGCCGCCGGCCAGCCACCATCACGGACGGCCGTTATGCGGTCGGGAGCCTCAGCGCGATCAGGCTTCATGAAACATCGAACGAGGAGCTTACCATTTGCCAATGGTACGGCAATCCCGTTGCTTTTAGGGTTCCGCCATGCAAAGTCGGAAACCAGAAATGAGTAGTCTCGGCGCCTGCGAGTGCACGCACCCTACCAACCTACTGCGATCAATGCGGACCGCTCAAAACCAACGTTGCCGCTGTCAGAGCCATTTCGCGCGCTTGAATCTGATGTAGAGACCCACGCACGCAGCCGTGATCCCCGAGATGACGACGAAATAGCCATATTCGGTCTTCAACTCGGGCATGTTCTGGAAGTTCATGCCGTAAATGCCGGCAATCGCCGTGGGCACCGCGAGGATAGCGGCCCAGGCCGCGAGCTGGCGGGTGATCGCGCCGGTGCGCTGCTGTTCGAGCAGGTTGCTGAATTCGAACACCGAGGTCAGCACTTCGCGCAGATCGTCGACCATGGTCCGCACCCGGCGCACATGATCGAGGACATCGTTAAAATAGGGACGCGTCTCGCCATCAATGCAAGGCAGGTCGGTTCGCACGAACTTGCTGGCCACCTCACCCATGGGAACGAGCACTCGCCGGAATCGGATGAGTTCACGGCGGAGCGTGAATATGCGGGTGATCTCCTCCCTGCCAAGAAAATTGTCGATGGTGCGCTGCTCCATCGCCAGCACCTCGTCCTCGATCGTCTCCACCACCGGCAGGTACCCGTCGACGATATAATCCAGGATCGCGTGGAGGATATAGTCGACGCCATGGATCAGTTTTGTCGGCGCCGCTTCGAGCATTTGTCGAAGAACACTGTGCGAGCGCGCCGATCCGCTGCGGACGCTGATAATGTGGCTGTGGCCGACGAACATCGCGGTTTCGCCATAGGCGATCACGTCGTTCTCCAGGTGCGCCGTCATGGCGACGACGAACAATTGGTCGTCGTAGATGTCGACCTTGGGCAGTTGGTTCGCCTTCAGCGCGTCCTCGACCGCCAGCGGATGCAGATCGTAGGTCTTCTGTAGCTTGCGCAACTCCTCCTCGGACGGGTCTGCGAGGCCGATCCAGACGAACTCCGTCCTGTCCTGCGCGCAATCGACCTTCTCGTCGATGGAAATCTCGCGAACGCGCTTGCCGTTGCGATACAGATAAGCGGCGACAATCGACATGAGCAGCCTCAAGAGCGATGGCGCCGCGTCATCGGAGAGCCGCGCTTTATGTCAGGTGGTTCTAGCAGCACTTGAGCCGCCACATTATTGGTGGGTCGCGCGATCCTATCGACGGTTGTGGATCATATATGGACGACCTCTTTCAAGCGCTTCTTTCGTTTTGAACGATTTGGTCGGCTGCGGTCATATGTCCCGGCTCTATTGATGCGGCACACATTCCCGCGGGCCTTGATGAAGTTCGACGACCGGGATCCCTATCACGAGCGGGCTTTACGCTCATGACGCAAGCGGGTTGTTCCTGATCTTCGGTGGCGATCGTGTCGTTCAAACGACTCGACTTGACTGCCGTGACCGCGGCCGCAATTGCGATCTACGATTCAAGCGCTTATCGAATGGCTGCTTATTTGCCAATCATGGCGTGGCTACTGCGGGAACGGTAATGACCAGAACTGGCGCCGAGCCGGCGGCCAAGCCTTATTTCGAACGGCCGCTGTGCTCGGTTTGGACCTTCAGCGCCACCTACGCGTTATATATTTCAGACCCGCATGGCGCGGGGATATCGGGTGGGAGGGTAGGACAGGGAGACTACATCCATGTCCGAGACCCACATTCAAAAAACGGCTCAGCGCGAAGCACCCTGGAACAAAGGACGACTGGTCGGTCAGAAACGCCCCCTCAAGCCAAAGGAAGTCTGGAATATCCGGGCCCGGCTTCAAATAGACGCTCGAAGGCGCGACCTCGCCATGTTCAACCTGGCGATCGACAGCAAACTGCGGGGATGCGACCTCGTCCGATTGAAGATCGACGATTTGTGCATCGGCGGCCACCTGCGCGACCGCGCAACGATCATTCAGAAGAAGACCGGCAGGCCGGTCCAATTTGAACTCACGGAGCAAACGCGGGCGTCGGTCGAGGATTGGCTGGCAATGCTCAAAATCCGCGATGGGCGGTTTCTTTTTCCGAGCCGTGTCCATCAAGAGCCCCACATTTCGACGCGCCAATATGCGCGAATCGTCCATGGCTGGGTAAAAAGCGCCGGTATGGACGACTCGGCATACGGCACGCATTCGATGCGGCGGACGAAGGCGGCCCAGATTTATAAAAAGACCGGGAACCTCAGGGCGGTTCAGCTTTTGTTGGGACACTCGAAATTGGAGAGCACCGTCCGTTATCTCGGAATCGAGGTGGATGACGCGCTCAGCATTTCGGAACAGGTAGAACTGTGAGGGATCGGTTGCGGCGCCGCCAGACTGCGACGCCGCAACTCCACCTCAACCGATAATTCCGGTGACCGCTCGACCGGGGAATTTTGACCCGTTCCGGTCGTTGCCGCAGCTGCCAGGCGCCCCACCCGATCATTTCGTCCTGCTATCGAAATATTCTGCTTGCATTCGTGAGGGCGTCCACACAGGTTCAGGTATAATCCATCGTCACCTTTGCTTTCGACTCCCATTGATTTCAGGGTCTGGTCAAGCAGTATCGGTTAGAAGCTCAACGGAAGTATTCGCATGAAGAGACCACCAAACCGGTATCGACCGACCGACGCCTTGTCCTTAGCCGAAGCTGTGTTCAAACCAGCGTCGCCGCCGTCGGCCGAGCCCGTCCGCGCGCAAAGAAAAGGTCGCGTTCCCGTCTCTAAAGAATTGGTGTCGATCAAGCTCGACAGCGATCTGATTGCACATTTTCAAGAGGATGGGCCGGGTTGGCAGGAGCGAATCAACGATGTGCTCCGACGGGCAACGGGCTGGTAATCCGGCGATCTCTCAAAAGGTAATTCTCCAATGCCGAATTTCCGACGCCTACTACATATAGACCTGTTGGTGCGTCGCGAAGACACCGCCTGATTGGCTGTACGTGACCCTGATCAGTCCTTCGCCGAAGTTGAGACGCATGCGATTCAATAACTCAAAGCGGTCTTCTGCCTCAGGAAGACGCCACGCGCTGAACCATTTTCCCATCGATTAAGTCGATGGCTGCGCAAAGACTCCACTGATTTTTGCGGCCAATTGCTCGATGGTGAACGGTTTTGAGATGAAATTGACGCCGGCATCCAGCACGCCGCCATGTACGACGGCGTTGCGTGTGAATCCGGTGGTGAACAAGACTTTCATCTGGGGCCAGCGCCGAACGGCCTCGTCAGCAAGCTTCCGGCCGTTCATGCCCGGCATCACGATGTCGGTGAACAGAAGATCGACCTCGGGGTGCTCGTCGATCAGCTTCAATGCCGAGATGGCGTCGTCCGCATGAAGGACGGTATATCCAAGCTCACGAAGCGACATGACCGTGAGGCCGCGCACCTGGCTTTCGTCTTCCACGACTAGAACGATCTGGCGCGGATTGCCATGCCTCATGTTGCGCGTTTCATCGTGCCGCTGACGCGCAGCGGCATTGCCTGCCGACTCGGAATCGAAGGAACGTGGTAGGTAGAGTTTGATCGTTGTGCCGTGGCCCAGTTCGGAATAGATCTTCACGTGACCTCCGGACTGCTTGACGAAGCCAAAAACCTGGCTCAAGCCAAGCCCGCTGCCCCTGCCTACCGCCTTGGTGGTGAAGAACGGCTCGAACGCCGCGCTCAAAACCTCCGGGGCCATCCCGGTCCCCGTATCGGTCACGGCGATCAGCACGTAATGGCCCGCCTGCACGTCCCGATTTTCGCGCGCATACCTCTCGTCCAGATGCGCGTTGCTTGTTTCAATGGTGAGCGAACCTTCGCTCGACATCGCGTCCCGGGCGTTAACGCAAAGATTGAGCAGCGCGTTTTCCATCTGGCTGGCATCGATTTTCGCGGTCCACAATCCGCCGGAAAGAACGGTCTCGACCTTGATCGCCTCACCGATCGTCCTGGAGATCATGTCGGACATGCCGCCGACAATATGGTTGAGATTGAGCGACTTCGGCTCCAAAGGCTGTTGCCGCGAAAAGGCCAGCAACCGGTTCGTGAGCGTCGCCGCCCGCTGAGCGCCGTCAAGCGCACCTTCCAGCAAAAGGTCTATATTGGCGGCGCCCTTGGCTAATCGCTTTTGCGCCAGGTTCAAGGAGGAGATTATGACGGCGAGCATGTTGTTGAAATCATGTGCCAGCCCCCCGGTCAGTTGCCCGATGGCCTCCATTTTTTGCAGATGGCGAACCTGCGCGTCGGTTTCGAGGCTGGCTGCGAGGCTTGCGGTAAGCTTGGCGTTGGACTCGGCCAGCGTCTTGATCGCGTCCAGCGTCTGCCGCCACCAAAGCATAAGCAGAGCGGCGACCGCCGCGCCAATCAAGGCAAACGATATCGAGAACAAGGCGAGGGTGCTTGAAGCTGTCGCGGTGCGCAGGTCAAAAAGCGCTCTCTCGACTCTCTCGATCTCGACGATTTTTTGCCCCGCCAATTCGAGATCGGTCAGGGCTTGCACAATCAGTCCGGAGTTCGCGCCGGCCTGAAACTCACCGGCGCCTCGTGCTTCAATCAAGGTTAGGCCGGGCGCAATATGCTGCTCGATCAACCCCTTCAATTCTGCAAGGCGCTTGCGTTGATCGGGGTTGTCCTGAACGAGCGCCGTGGTCTGAATCAACCGGTCGATCACGATTTCCTGAGCGGACGCGCTGGCCGAAAGAAATCCCTTTTCCCCGGTTTCCAGAAACATCAGGCGGTCGCGTGTCGTTTCCATCAGATCGGCCGAGAGCATCGACAGCGATGCGCGCACTTGCGACGTATGTCTAATCCAGCCGACCGCGTTTTGATTGGCCCATCCTAAAACGAGGAAAAAAACGACAAAGACGCCCAATATCGTGGCGAGAACGATTGGCAAATAGGTTGTGTGCCATTTGAAAAGTTTCGAATGCATGAATTCTGACCCTGGATCGGGATGCGAATAAATTGCCAATTTTCGCATTATATCACGTTTATCCTTGCAAATATTATAAATTGATGGCATATTAATACATTATTTTTCTGTAATTTAATCCTTTAGTTTAGCTTAAAAATTGGGAGAATGGCGGCTTGGAAACGAGTGAATCCGATACATGCACTTTAGCTGGACTTCGCGTTATTATCGTTGAGGACGAGGCTATGCTAGCTCTCTGCCTCGGTGAGGTCATCGAAGACGAAGGGGGCGTCGTCGCAGGCGTGGCGGAAACGGTTGCGGCGGCGCGGGTCCTCGTGGCTTCAGCAACTTTTGACGTCGCGATCATTGACTTGCATCTTCATGGCCAGCAGGCCGATGATGTGGCGGAGTCCATCATCCGTAGCGGGCGCGCCATCATCATTTCGACCGGTTCCGACGCGTCCGAAGTTCCGGCTAGGTTTCAGGAATGGCCAATATTGCGCAAACCTTACAAAGACGCCGAAATATTTTCAGCCATTAGGTCCGCTGCCGAAAGCGCAGGGTCGGTGGTGCGTTTGGATCCGCAAAATTTGATTGCGGCATGGCGCAGAAATTATTGACTCCGGAATGGGCGGGCGATTGCGTCGGACTGCACGTCAGAGATCGCGATTGAGTAATTTCCGATCCTGTCGAACCGCTTTCGCTATCGGTTAGCCTCTTCCGATCGATGGAGTCCGTATCGGCCATCGATTTCGACGGAGCGTTCAGTAGATATCGCCCCGGCTCTCGCATTCACCGATCAATCTCTTGCGCTTGACTTCGAAGTGATGACGGGCGCGCGAAAACATAGTTTGGAGACTCAACATGAATATAAAAATTTTGGCCGCGACAGCGGCTGTTTTGCTTGTCCTGCCTTTTGCCGCGAACGCCCAGGGCGTCATCGGCGGCGCCGCCGAAGGCGCGCGTGAAGGCAATCATGCCGCTGGCCCGGTTGGCGCGGTGGTCGGCGGCGCGGTCGGCGCGGTCGGCGGTGGCGTCGCCGGACTGCTTGGCGTCGATCAGCAGCCGCGTTTCCGCGCCTATGTTAAGCATGAGCATCGTAGTTCCTACTCTTATAACCGGGCTGTGGCCGTGGGTGCCGAGCTTCCCGTCGCAGGTGTGAACTATTACGAAGTTCCCTCGGAATATGGCGTGAAAGACTATCGCTACACGATCGTCAACGACCAAACTGTGCTGGTCGATCCGAGAACGAATCGCATTGTCGAAATAATCAACTGAAGCCAGCTTTGAGAAAAGCGGGAAGGGCCGCCGTTGAAGGCGACCCTTTCCGCCAGATCGACAACACAGCGTGCCGAATGGCTGACCTTTGGTAAAGGGCAGGACGATTGACGGCGAACGGGTTCTCTCGTCTGGACCCCTGAAATTCGGTCTCGCAATTGTTGAGTAGATTCCGAACCTGCCTTGGCGTTCGACGCGGCTGATAATGTTTCAACTATTGCGGGGCCGCGGAGCCAATTCAGCGGCGCGGCAAGCAACAGGAGGCTCGAATGGTTGACAAGGATCGGATCGCCGGATCGACGAAGGAACTCACGGGTGCTGTCAAGCAGGCGGCGGGTAAGGCAATCGGGGATGTCAAGCTGGAGTCGCAAGGCGCCGCCGAAAAGACCGAAGGCAAGATTCAAAATGCCGTCGGCGGCTTGAAAGACACGATCAAAGAGACGTCGAAGGCTGAAAAGCATTAGGCTTCCGCCCGATGTAGCCCCGCCCAACGCAAAGCCGGCGACGGCGCGAAGGGCGGGCTCCGCGGTTCATGGGGCACGCCAATGAACGGTTGAGGCCAACAAAAAAGGACATTCGAAAATGTCGATAGGCACAATTCTTCTTGTTATCCTGGTCATCCTTTTATTGGGCGGGTTTTCCGGGATTGGCGGCGGCCCATTCTACGGCACGGGCTACTATGGAGGCGGTGGTCTCGGCCTCGTGGTTATTGTCCTGCTGGTCTTGCTTCTGCTTGGCAGAATTTGACTCCGCGAGAACCTGTCCGCGGAAGGATTTGCCCGCGGAAGGCAGATGCTCAACGCAGAACGCCCGCGGCAGCTTTTCGCGCGTCCTGGTCGATGCGGTTTGCTGCGAGAGTCGATGACATGAACAGGAGTCGCAAGCGGTAGCTGGCGCGACAAGACGCCGTCTCGGATTGCGCCCTTGAACCCCGCTGGCTTGGTTGATCCGCGCCCGGGGCGCGCGGCGCGAAGCTGAAGAATTCCTTTCCAATCGTTCCCGCGCACGCGCTGATCGTCGTGTGCCATCCGGCAATGGAGGCTGCTATGGGACGTGGTATTTTGCTCTGGCTTCTGGGCGTTCCAATACCGGTCATCATCCTCATCGCTCTGCTCTATCGATAGGGAGATTGACTTTGACGATTTTGGAAATAGCCGGGCTCGCCAGAGACGAGCCCCCGATTGATGACGAAGCCTCCGCTTCGGCCATATCCTGGAGCGCCGTCTTTGCTGGCGCGATCGTTGCGGCGGCATTGTCCCTTGTCATGTTGCTGATGGGCTCCGGCCTGGGACTCACTATGGTTTCGCCATGGTCGAGCAGTGGCCTCAGCGCGACGGCCTTTGCCGTATCGACAGCCATCTGGTTGATTGTCGTTCAATGGCTTTCCTCCGCGCTCGGCGGTTATCTCACGGGTCGGTTGAGAAAGAGATGGTCTGGAAATCACACGGATGAAGCCTTCTTCCGCGACACGGCGCACGGGCTGCTGATGTGGGCGCTCGCCACCGTCCTGCTGGCTGGAGTTCTGAGTTCGGCGGCCTCGGCAATTGTGTCAGGAGGCGCCGGCGCGGCGGCGTCGCTGGCCTCGGGACAAGCTCAAGGCGCGGCCGATTCCGCAACCGGCAGGGCGACAAATGCAGCGGGTTTGCCAGCCGAATATTTCATCGACCTGATGTTTCGCGCGCCGGCGGCTTCGTCTTCCGCCTCGGACGCCATTGCAGCGATCCAGAATGGGACCGCGCCCCGGGCGGAAGCTTCGCGGATTCTCATTGTGAGCGCCGCCTCCGGCTCGGTGTCGGCTGCTGACAGAAGCTACCTCGCGCAACTCGTTTCCGCTC
>NZ_CAIUXT010000255.1 GCF_903903185.1 uncultured Rhodoblastus sp. | reverse complement strand
GCCGAGTTGCTCCACTACCGCGCCGAACAATTGATCGGCGATCGCCAGATAGAAGATGGCGTTGCCTTCGGTCCCGTTGGCCTTTTCCGCCTGACCAAGGGCCTCGCGCAGCGTCTCGTAGAGTTTGGAATTGGTCAGATCACCCTGGACATAGACCATTTTCTGCACGAGCCGCTCCCATGCGGCCATGTCGATGCCGTCGACATCGAATTCGGAGGCGGTCGCGCCGACAAAACCCTTCAACGCGCCAAAAAGGCTGTCGCGCCAGCTTTGCGTGGTTTCTTCCGCGCGCGCCGCGCCAATCAGCGTAAATGACTCCGGCAGCGCTCTGGTGCGCGAGAGGTTATAGAGCGCCGGAAGCACCAGGCGGTGAGTCAAGTCGCCGGTGGCGCCGAACAGCACCATCGCGCAGGGGTCGGCTGGCTTGGCGTCGCGCTGCGAAGGCGACGCGAACATTTTCGCCACCATTTGCGGGGTTCGGGGCGGATTGATGTCAGACATGGCTCTAACCGGAAGCTTGTTGCGGCGCAGCGTCGTTTGGCGCCAGCGACGGGTCGATGGACTCCGCGCCCTCGATATGGCCGCCAAATCCAAAACGCATGGCCGACAGCATTTTTTCGCCGAAAGTGTGCGCCTGGCGCGAGCGGAAGCGGGCATAGAGCGCGGTCGTGAGCAGGGTTGCAGGAACCGATTCCTCGATCGCGGCCTCGACGGTCCAGCGGCCCTCGCCGGAATCCTGGACATAACCGGAAAAATCCGCGAGCTGCGAATCCCTGGCCAGCGCCGCCGCGCCAAGGTCGAGCAGCCAGGAAGAAATTACGCTGCCGCGCCGCCAGACCTCGGCGATATCCGGCAGGTTCAAGACGAAGCGCTCGCCCTCGGGCAAATCCTTCGAATCCTTGTTGCGCAGGATGTCGAACCCTTCGGCGTAAGCCTGCATCAATCCATATTCGATGCCGTTATGCACCATCTTGACGAAATGCCCGGCGCCTGACGGTCCTGCGTGAATATAGCCGCGTTCGGCGCGCGGATCGCCTTTGTCGCGGCCGGGCGTGCGCGCGATATCGCCATGGCCGGGCGCGAGCGCCGCGAAAATCGGATCGAGCAGATCGACCGCCTCCTTCGGCCCGCCGATCATCATGCAATAGCCGCGCTCGATTCCCCAAACCCCGCCAGACGTGCCGCAATCGACGTAGCGAATATTCTTTACGGCCAGTTTCCTGGCGCGGCGGATGTCGTCCTTGTAGAACGAATTGCCGCCGTCGATGACGATGTCGCCGGACTCCAGCAATTCGCCAAGACTTTCGACCGTCTCATCGGTCACCGAACCGGCGGGCAGCATCAGCCAGATCGCGCGCGGCCTGTCCGCGAGTTTTCGCACCATGTCGGCAAGGGAATCGGCTTCTATGGCGCCGTCCTTCGTCAGCGACTGGCGCGACTCGGCGGATCGCGCGTACACCGTGCAACGGTGTCCCGCTTTCATCAGGCGACGCGTCATGTTTCCGCCCATCCTGCCCAGTCCGACCATGCCGATCTGCATTTTGTCTTGCTCCTCAAAAAGCGATCCAGGAATTCGTCAAAGCGCAGCTATGCGAGCGGACGCGATGTCGCGAGCCTTAGGCTTAGCTCACACGCTCGCGCAGTTTTGCAATCCTGTCCCTCAATGCGTCTCTTTGATCGATTAGAATTGAATATTCTGGATTAGTCTGCGACGACGCTTTGATTGCATTGTCATAATGGACAAGGACTCGCTGTTCGCCATCGATCAGACTTGGAATAATTTTCTCGTCAAGCTCTGTAAAAAGCGACGTGACCTTCATCACCACGCGGTCAAAAGTTCCCATAAAAGACCCATGCTCATCAACCGGCGCGCCAAGGCGCTTTAGTTGCAGGGCAATGGCACTGGCATCTTGTTCATGTATCATGATCAATTCGGAAAAAAGGGGCGTCAACCCCTTGCCATGAGCATCCTTCAGTCCCTCTTCATAACCGCTACGTGCATCGATCACACTCGTAAGAAGTATTTTCAATTTTCGAACGAGGTCGTCCATGATGGTCTCCCAAAAACGATTGAAACAAACGTGGACCGGATGCCTATGCGCGCCAGCTTCAACAAAATGCGCCGCTTTTCTATTACATCATGGCGGCGTTCCGCCTCTTGAGCCAAACGCCGGTTCCGCGCCCGTACTTCGGGACGAACGCACAGCAGCGACCGTTCCAGACCGTCTTTTCAAAAGGGACGCATCGACATGGCTTTGCTCGAAAAGCAGGGTGTCGTCAGGTCGCCTTGCAACAGGCCCGAGTCGGAGGAGATGTCGGCTCCGGGCTTGGGTCAGTCACCGGAATTTCAATTGGCGATGGGTGCTCCGGGAACTCTGGCGGCGGCCGTTCGGCCGGACGCGGCGGCTCAGGCAGTTCCGGGTTCGGAGCGGGAGGCGTCAGTGGCTCTGGCGGCCATCCTGGCGGCGTCGGAACGGCGCCGGCTTCGGAAGGTGTCAACCCAAGGGTCAAGTCCGGGGGAATTGAGATCGATCGAACCATATCCAGGCACAGGCGGCGTCCCAAATCCTTCGCGCTTTGCGCATTGGAGGACACTTTGCTTCCGGAAGCTTCCGCCATAGTTCTGGTCCCCGCTATAGAGCGCCCTTGGCTTTGCAGAAACGGACCGAAGTCGCCTGCGGGCAAAAATTGTGCAAGCGACGCCCGTAGGGAAAGCGACGCGGCGATCAGGCTTTCTCGACCAAATTGATCGAATCCTTGAACGCGCCGTAGGCCCTTAAATTAGCCAAGCGGGCCGGGGAGCGTCCAATATGACCGTATCCGGCAGCAACGCTGGCAAATAGGTTCGGGATCTACTCAATCGGTTCCGATGGTGACATCTTTGATGATGAATTCTCAAAGGGCCACATCAAGCAACGGTACGTTCGCCCAGCCCAAAACCTCCTGCGGCGCGAGGCGTCGTTCGCCGTCCACAGCACATGGCTTTTTCGAGCCAAGCGAAGTTGTAAATTGACGTTCGATAACACACGCCGAAAAGCAATGGGCGTCGACGGCAGGTGATGACCGTTGCAAATGCAGGCGGCAGGAACTCTTATCCTTCAGTGTCCTCTTATTTCAGGACGAAACTCCCTTTCCGCGCGACGCGAAGTTGCACCAGTTCGGCTGGGAGGGCCGCGGATCGAGGGTGGCGTTCTTGACGCCCGTCTGCCAGAAGTTCGGACAAATTTCGGAGGGCGGAGGGATCGACCCGAAATTCTATTTCGCTTTGTCGTCCTTGTGATCAGGCGCCCCGGCCGCGCTCGGTTGAGTCAATGACGGTGGATCGCTTGCCGGGAACGAATCTTCCAGCTCCACTTCAAGCTTCTCATCTGTCTCGTCATGCTTCCGCTTTTCATCGGTTTTGGATTTTGGTTTCCCAATCATTCCAGTCTCCTGGCCATTGCGACTTTCCAAGGATGACAAGCGCCGGCGCGAGCCGTTCCAACGGCGGGGGAAGAACCTCGAAGTCGGGTTGAGGCCCTATCCCGTCCCGTTATTTCCGCACGCCTGAATTGGCGCCATTGTCCCGCGCGGCTACCGCCGGGATAGGTTCGGAAACTACTCATCTCATGCGCGGAAAAGGATCAAGATTCCGGACAGGGCGATGCGGTTGGTCAGCCATGAACTGCCATTGACACTATTGACATTCTTGGTTTTCACTGCCGCAGGGCGCGATCAATTTTCGAGACCGCGACCTCACGCGCCGTCATCGTCATTTTCCGGGCGATCAATAAACTTGATCGTGATTTCCGCGGGAACCTTCTCGGCGGCTTCACGGATTTCTTCAACGATGCGGGACGAGGCGCTCGCGTCCGTATTGATCCCAACGCCGCAGCAGGCGCAATGCGTGGACTCGGGCGATTTGATCTGGCCTATCGTGAGTTCGAGCGCGCATCCACATTGCGGACATTGAAACGCGATCGTTTTTGCGTTGACGTCTGTCATTGACAAATTCCTTTGTACGGGGCCAGCGACGAGCAGGCCGCCCGGGTTCCATCGCCGCCCCCGGCTTGCCTGGCGCGACAGGCGCGCGGGCCGCCATCTTGATTATCTTTGCTTCCGTGGAAGCGTCCAAATGGCCGGGACCCCTTTGGGATCGCAATCACGGCATCGAAAAACGCGCGTTGAATAGCAGCCCTTCCCAGTTTGCTCCGACCTTCAGTTGATCATTTTGGCGACAGACAGCGAATGGCCCTCGCGACCGAGTCGCAATTTGCTCAACCGGCGTGATTGACCCTTGATCGAGGCGCGCTTAGCGACATGAGAACAACAACCTATCGCTGCGCAACGATAAAAAGGCGCGGAATTCGCAGAAGGACTTTTCCATCCGTTTGAACGGGATATTCCATGGCAAGCGCTTTAACATACTGGCGAAGGAATCCCCGACGTTCATTGGTGTCGAGCGCCACCAGAAACGGATCCACGCCGGAAGCTTTCATCCATGCGACAATCGACCATACGCCATTGATTGGGTGGAAATAGGTCGTCTCCCAAATTTCCATCGAGGCGCAAATTGGCCGCAGCGCCGCATAGAGGTCTTCGTAGGCTTCGTTGTTTGGCTCCGACTTGGCGATCGGGAGAAGTTTCTCCGCCCAGGGTCCTTCGGCAGCAATCATGCGAATAAGAGCGCGATTCGGCTCCTGCAAATTGTCGGGAATTTGCAAAGCAAGAAACCCACCCTTAGCCACGAAGGACAAGAGTTTCGGCACAAGATGGCGATGATTAGGAAGCCACTGCAAAGCGCCATTGGAAAAAATGAGGTCGAATGGCTCGGCAGGCGTCCACTGACAAATGTCAAGCGTCTCGAATTGAATTCCCGGAAGGCGCGTTCGCGCCATTTGGAACGCTTTTTCGGAATGCTCGATCCCGATGATCTCTGCGTCCGGGAAACGGCGCGCGATCAATTCGGTGGAAAACCCCGGGCCGCAACCGAGATCGGCCACGCGCCGCGGCGCAAACGCCGGAATGCGGCTCAAGAGGTCTGCGGCCGGCTGTGTCCGTTCGTCTTTAAAAACATAACGAAATTGCGCCGAGGGCATCACATTTTTCCCTTGCCGGGTTTGGCCCGGGATCTGCCGCCAACGTCTGAAGGTCCCGTCAAGGTCCGCTGGTTGGTCGCGGCCTATCCATCCACAACCTGAGGACATTCAATTTTCGCGGCGCCTGTGCCAGCCTCGGGAACTACCTAAGGCAGCCAAACGTGTTCGAAATTGGCGATAATTACTCTCGGCCGATGCGCAGTTCAGGCGCCCTCTTCCATTATCGGGAACCGATAAAGTTTTTCGGTGGCTATGATCCGCCAATGCGCAAGCCGCGCCTTGCCCTCTCATGACCATGAAATGAAGTCCATGGCCGTGAGGCGGCGTTCAGAGATTGGCTTTTTGCGCTTCCGGCGGAACGTCCCAGGGCCGCCAGTAGAGCTGCGCGCATTCCTCGCGCAACAGGCCGCCTTCGATGGAAATATCGTCGCGATAGGCTTGCGCTACAAAATCAAGCGTGTCGATGTGGCGGGCCTCGAAATAAAGGCTGTTCACGTCCACGCGTCCCGCGCCATAGACGATGCGTGCGACCTTCGCCCAGATCAGCGCCATGGTGCACATCCCGCAAGGTTGCAAAGTCGTGTAGACGGTGGCT
>NZ_CAIUXT010000254.1 GCF_903903185.1 uncultured Rhodoblastus sp. | reverse complement strand
TCGCTCGCGTCGAGCAGCTGGATCGGAATGTCCCTGGCGCGCCGCAGCAATTCCTCGGCGAAAGTTGTCTTGAACGGCGCGCCGAACCGGCGTCGGCGCGGACGGGCGAAAACGATCTGGGTGATGTTTTCACGCCGGGCGTAGCGCAAAAGCTCCTCGACAGGATCCGCGCCCGACAGCCGCACCGTCTCGGCGCCGAGCCTTTCCGCGAGACGGAAGGCGTCATCGACCATCTTGACTCCGGCCGGGTCATTGTCGCCGGCCTGCGCGGTGGCGACGTGGGCTGCGACCCAGGAGGCGTTGAGTCGGGTCGCCAACCGCCCGCCGGCGCCGACCACGCGCTCGGCCTGGCCGTCGCAGCCGAAACAGACCAGCAGATGGTCGGAAGTGTCCCAGGGGCCTTCGATCGCGGCCTGCCGCAGGTGTTCGACCATCTGGTCGTCGACGCGGTCGGCGGTGCGGCGCAGGGCCAGTTCGCGCAAGGCGGTGAGGTTGCGCGGGGTGAAGAAATTCTGCGTCGCGCGCCGGGCGGTCTCCGGCAGGTAGACCTTGCCCTCGTTGAGCCGCTGGATCAATTCGTCGGGGGTGATATCGACCAGAATGACATCGTCGGCGCGTTTCAAAATCGTGTCCGGAACGGTTTCGCGCACCAATATGCCGGTGACGCGGCTGACCACTTCGGCGAGGCTCTCGAGATGCTGGATATTGAGCGCGGTCCACACGTCAAGGCCGGCGTCGAGCAATTCCTCGACATCCTGCCAGCGTTTGGGATGGCGGCTTTCCGGCGCGTTGGTGTGGGCGAGTTCATCGACGACGATCAGCGCGGGCTTGCGCTTGAGCGCCGCGTCAATGTCGAATTCCTCCAGCGTGCGTCCGCGATAGTCGATTTTCTTGCGCGGAATCTGTTCCAGCCCTTCGAGCAGGGCGGCGGTCTCCGAGCGCCCGTGGGTCTCCGCGAGGCCGACGACGACGTCGATTCCCTCGGCCTTGAGCCGGCGCGCGCCCGACAGCATGGCGAAGGTCTTGCCGACGCCGGGCGCGGCGCCGAGAAAGACCTTGAGTTTGCCTCGCCCCTCGCGCCCCGCCATCGCCAGCAGCGCATCGGGGTCGGGCCGGCGGTCGAGTTCGCGTTCTGTCGCCATGAACTAAGTTAGATCGTCCAGCGCCAGATTGAGCAAGAGGACATTGACGCGACGCTCGCCGAGGACGCCGAGCCACGGCTTGTCCACATGAGACAAGATGAGCGCCCGCAGCTTTTCCGCATCGACGCCGCGCGCCTTGGCGACCGAGGGCGCCTGAAGCAGCGCGTTTTCCGGCGAAATATGCGGGTCGAGGCCCGAAGCCGAGGTGGTAAGGGCGTCGGCGGGCAGGGCGCCAGTCCAGCCGGCCTTGCGCTTTTCCTCGACGGCCGCCGTGACGCGGTCGATCAGCGCCTTGCTGGTCGGGCCGAGATTGGAGCCTGAGGAATTGGCGGCGTTATAGGGCGCGTCCACGGTCTTGCTGGCGTCGTTGGGGTCGGGCGTGGAGGTCGCCGAGGGGCGCGGCTGGAAATAGCGCGGGTCGGTGAAATTCTGGCCGATCAGCGCCGAGCCGACCACCTTGCCGTTGCGCGCGATCAGTTCGCCGCCGGCCTGCCAGGGAAAGGCCAGGGCGGCGACGCCGGTCAGGGCGAGCGGATAGAGGATTCCGGTCAGCAGGGTGAACAGCAACAGCAGGACGACGGCCGGGCGAAGATATTGCATGGTAAGCTCCTCAAGCCAGATGCAGCGCGGCGACGAACAGGTCGATCGCCTTGATGCCGATGAACGGGACGATCAATCCGCCGAGGCCGTAGATCAGCAGGTTGCGCCGCAGCAGCGCCGCCGCGCCGACGGCCCGATAGGCCACGCCCTTGAGCGCCAGCGGGATCAGCAGCACGATGATGATGGCGTTGAAGATCACCGCCGACAGGATCGCCGATTGCGGCGAGGCGAGATGCATGACGTTGAGCGTCTCCAGTTCGGGATAAGTGGCGACGAACAGAGCCGGCAGGATGGCGAAATATTTCGCCACGTCATTGGCGATGGAAAAGGTCGTCAGCGAGCCGCGCGTCATCAACAGCTGCTTGCCGATTTCGACCACTTCGATCAGCTTGCTCGGGTCGCTGTCGAGATCGACCATGTTGCCGGCCTCGCGCGCGGCCTGCGTGCCGGTTTGCATGGCGACGCCGACATCGGCCTGGGCGAGGGCGGGCGCATCGTTTGTGCCGTCGCCGCACATGGCGACGAGACGCCCGCCGGTCTGTTCCTTGCGGATCAGCTTGAGCTTGTCCTCGGGCGTGGCCTCGGCGAGAAAGTCATCGACGCCGGCTTCGGAAGCGATGGAGGCGGCAGTCAGCGGATTGTCGCCGGTGATCATCACCGTCTTGATGCCCATGGCGCGCAGGGCGGCGAATCGCTCGCGAATCCCCGGCTTGACCACGTCCTTGAGGTGGATCAGCCCGAGTAGAATGCCATTATCGGCCACCGCCAGCGGCGTGCCGCCGCTGTTGCCGATGCGCTCGACGCCGACGCGGAATTCCGCAGGCGCCTGGTCGGACGGAAGGCCGATGAAGCGGAACAAAGCCTCGACCGCGCCCTTGCGGATCGAGCGGTCGCCGATATCGACGCCGGACAGGCGGGTCTGGGCGGCGAAGGGCACGATGGCCGGCTTCACGTCGCCAAAATCGGGCGCCGTCGCGCCGTAATCGGCTTTGGCCAAGGCGACGATCGAGCGGCCTTCCGGCGTATCGTCGCCAAGGCTGGCGGCGAGCGCGGCCTCCGCCAGCGTGATCGCGGAAACGCCCGGCAGCGGCAAGAATTCGCTGGCCATGCGATTGCCGAAGGTGATGGTGCCGGTCTTGTCGAGCAGCAGCGTATCGACATCGCCCGCCGCCTCGACCGCGCGCCCCGAGGTCGCCAGCACGTTGAAGCGCACCAGCCGGTCCATGCCGGCGATGCCGATGGCCGAAAGCAGCCCGCCGATGGTGGTGGGAATCAAGGTCACCAGCAGAGCCACCAGCACCACGACCCCGACCTGCGCGCCTGAATAGGCGGCCAGACCCCAAAGCGTCACCACGGCGATCAGGAAGATCAGGGTCAGGCCGGCGAGCAGCACCGAAAGGGCGAGTTCGTTTGGCGTCTTCTGGCGTTCCGCGCCCTCGACGAGGGCGATCATGCGGTCGATGAAGGTCGAGCCGGGCTGGGCGGTGATGCGCACCTTGATCCAGTCGGACAGGACCGTGGTGCCGCCGGTGACGGCGCAGCGGTCGCCGCCGGCCTCGCGGATCACCGGCGCCGACTCGCCGGTGATGGCGCTTTCGTTCACCGAGGCGACGCCTTCGATAATGTCGCCGTCGGAAGGGATGACGTCGCCGGCCTCGACCAGCACCACGTCGCCGGCGCGCAGATCGAGCGCGGCAACCGTCTCGACCGCCCCGGCGATAGGCGCGCCGGAAGTCTGGGCGGCGTTCTTCGGGTCGATAAGCCGCTTGGCGACGGTGTCGGAACGGGTGGCGCGCAGGGTCGCGGCCTGCGCCTTGCCGCGTCCTTCGGCCACCGCTTCGGCGAATGTGGCGAACAGCACAGTGAACCACAGCCACAGCGCGATCTGGCCGGAAAAGGATGGATCGGCGCCGCCCTGAAAGAGCGCGCGCAGCCACAGGAAAGTCACCAGCGCGGCGACGACTTCGGTGACGAAAATCACCGGATTGGCCGCGAGACGATGGGGCGCCAGCTTTTTCAGCGCGTCGAGCGCGGCGGCGCCGATGATCGCCGGATCGAACAGGGCGAGCTGGTGTTTGGCGACGGATTTCGTGGACATCTGCAAAAACTCCTCAGAACGTCTTGCCGGCGAGCATCAGGACATGCTCGACGATGGGACCGAGGGCCAGGGCGGGGAAATATTGCAAGCCGCCAACGATCAGGATCACGCCGATCAAGAGCCCCACGAACAGGCCGCCGTCGGTGGGGAAGGTTCCGGCGGAGGGCTGCGCCTTCTTCTTGGCGGCGACGGCGCCGGCGATGGCCATCACCGGCACGACATAGGCGAAGCGCCCGAGGATCATGGCGATGGCGGTGGTGACATTATACCAGGGCGTATTGGCCGACAGGCCGGCGAAAGCCGAGCCGTTGTTGCCGGCAGCCGAAGTGTAGGCGTAGAGGATTTCCGACAATCCATGCGGCCCGTTATTGGCGAGACTGGCCAAAGCGGAGGGCAGAACGGCGGCGACCGAGGAATAGCCGAGGATCGCCAGCGGCAAAATCAGCACCGCCAGCATCGCCAGCTTGATTTCGCGCGATTCGATTTTCTTGCCGAGGAATTCCGGCGTGCGCCCGACCATCAACCCGGCGATGAACACCGAGAGAATGGCGAAGACGATCAGCCCATAAAGCCCCGAGCCGACGCCGCCGGGCAAAATCTCGCCGAGCTGGATCAGGAACAGTGGAATCAGTCCGCCGAGCGGCGTCAGCGAATCGTGCATGGCATTGACCGCGCCGCAGGACAGTCCTGTCGTCACCGCTGCGTAAAGGGCAGACATGGAGGCGCCGAAACGCTGCTCCTTGCCCTCCATATTGCCCGCCGCGGGATCGAGGCCAAGCGTGGTCAGCAGCGGATTGCCGGCGCTTTCCGCCCAATAGACAATTCCGGCGCCGACGACGAGCAGAATGCCGACGGTCTGGACGAAGGCCCAGCCCTGGCGCTCGTCGCCGACCATGACGCCAAAGGTGACGAGCAGGGCGGTGGAAAGCGCCAGCATCGACCAGATCTGCAAAATATTGGCGAAAGCATTGGGGTTTTCCAACGGATGCGCGGCATTGGTGTTGAAGAAGCCGCCGCCATTGGTTCCGAGTTGCTTGATCGCCTCCTGGCTGGCCATCGGACCGAGCGCAATGGTCTGTCTGGCGCCTTCGAGCGTCGTCGTGTCCACCGAACCTTGCAGCGTCTGCGGCACGCCGGACGCGAGGAAGCCCAGCGCGAGGACCAGCGACAGCGGCAGCAGCACATAGAGCGTGGCGCGTGTCATATCGACCCAGAAATTGCCGAGCGTCGCAGCATTGGCGCGGGCGAAGGCGCGCGTCACCGCGAGCGCCAGCGCGACGCCCGTCGCGGCGGAGAGGAAATTATGTACGGCGAGGCCGGCCATTTGCGAGAAATGGCTCATCGTCGTCTCGCCGCCATAGGCCTGCCAATTGGTGTTGGTCAGAAAGCTGACGGCGGTATTGAAGGCGAGATCGGGCGGCACGCCATCAAAACCTTGCGGATTGAGCGGCAGGAAGGCCTGAAGCCGCAGGATGGCGTAAAGCGAGACGAAGCCGGCGGCGGAAAAGGCCAGCATGGCCAGCGTATAGGCAAGCCAGCCCTGTTCGCGCTCTGGCGCGACCCCGGCGAGCTTGTAGAAGCCGCGCTCTATCGGCGCGAGAACCGGCGAGAGCAGGGTGCTCTCGCCGGAAAACACCCGCGCCATGTAAAATCCCAGCGGCCGGGCGGTGAGCGCCGCGAGGCCGAGGATCAGGCCGATTTGCAACCAGCCGGTGAAAGTCATGGCTTATCTCCCGAAAAGGGAATTCAGAATCGCTCGGGGTTGAGCAGGGCGAAGATCAGATAGACGCCGAGGGCAATCGCCACGGCGAGGCCAAGCAGAGGTTCGAACATTGCGATCTCCCTCAGGCTCGCGTCAGGGCTTTGGCGTAGAGCGCCAGGGCGCCGAGTAGAACGAGGCCGAGACCAATGAAGGCGGGATCGGACATGGCGTCCTCCTTTGCTGTTGCGGCGCGACCATCGCGCTTCGCGCGTCAAGTTTCGATAGGGAAGGCGGATCGAAACCATAAGGGCTTTGTAAAGACGGCGGCGCACAAAACGCCGCAGCGCCGCCGGAGTATGGAAAAAACATAATTAAAACAGTTAGCTATCGTCTAACTTGCCCTGCTCGGGGCCTGATGGCGGGCGAGGGCGGCGCGAGCCCTTGAGCGCAAAAGCGAAATGGCTCTTGATGTTGTGTTGAAAGCCCCTTAATGAGCGCCCTCGTTGGATTTGACTGCCTGCATCCGGAACGAGGGCCATGGCCAAGGAAAAATTTTCACGCAACAAGCCGCACTGCAACATCGGCACGATCGGTCACGTTGACCATGGCAAGACGTCGCTGACGGCGGCGATCACCAAGATTCTGGCGGAGTCGGGCGGGGCGACGTTCACCGCCTACGACCAGATCGACAAGGCGCCGGAAGAAAAGGCGCGCGGCATCACCATTTCGACGGCGCATGTCGAATACGAGACCGCCAAGCGCCATTACGCGCATGTCGATTGCCCCGGCCACGCCGATTATGTGAAGAACATGATCACCGGCGCGGCGCAGATGGACGGCGCGATTCTGGTGGTTTCGGCGGCCGACGGCCCGATGCCGCAGACCCGCGAGCACATTCTGCTCGCCCGCCAGGTCGGCGTGCCGGCGCTGGTTGTGTTCCTCAACAAGGTCGATCTCGTCGACGATCCGGAACTGCTGGAACTGGTCGAGATGGAAGTGCGCGAACTTCTGTGCAAATACGATTTCCCCGGCGACGACATTCCGATCACCAAGGGTTCGGCCAAGGTGGCGCTGGACAATGGCGACAAGACGATCGGCCATGACGCGATCATCGCCCTGATGAAGACGGTTGACGACTATATTCCGCAGCCGGAGCGTCCGGTCGATCTGCCGTTCCTGATGCCGGTCGAGGACGTGTTCTCGATCTCGGGCCGCGGCACGGTGGTGACGGGCCGCGTCGAGCGCGGGATCGTCAAGGTCGGCGAGGAAGTCGAAGTGGTGGGCCTGCGTCCGACCATCAAGACGGTGGTGACCGGCGTCGAAATGTTCCGCAAGCTGCTGGATCAGGGTCAGGCGGGCGACAATATCGGGGCGCTGCTGCGCGGCACCAAGCGCGAGGACGTGGAGCGCGGCCAGGTTCTGGCGAAGCCGGGTTCGGTGAAGCCGCACACCAAGTTCAAGGCCGAGGCCTATATCCTGACGAAGGAAGAGGGCGGGCGTCACACGCCGTTCTTCACCAATTATCGTCCGCAGTTCTATTTCCGCACGACCGACGTGACGGGCATCGTGACCCTGCCGGAAGGCACGGAAATGGTGATGCCGGGCGACAATGTGACGGTGGACGTGGCGCTGATCGTGCCGATCGCG
>NZ_CAIUXT010000253.1 GCF_903903185.1 uncultured Rhodoblastus sp. | reverse complement strand
CCCGAACGACCTCGAATGGAAGGCGCGGCCCTGGTCGATGTACAAGGCTTACGGCCAGTCGAAACTGGCGCTCATGCTCACAAGCTTTGAGTTGGCGCGTCGCCTCGGCCAGACGCCCACGGTCAATGTCGTCCATCCTGGCGTCGTTGGCACACGGATCGGCAATCTCGGCGGTGGGTTGGGCGTCGCGTGGGCGCTGATGAAGCCAGTCTTTCTCACACCCGAGGCCGGCGCGCGAACGACGCTGCATGTGGCCACAGACCCGGCGCTAGCGTCGATGACCGGTCGTTATTTCAAGAAATCCGCGGCCGCCGAGCCGAACCCGCT
This sequence comes from uncultured Rhodoblastus sp., assembly GCF_903903185.1. Taxonomy (GTDB): domain Bacteria; phylum Pseudomonadota; class Alphaproteobacteria; order Rhizobiales; family Beijerinckiaceae; genus Rhodoblastus. Next base: position 3,423 of record NZ_CAIUXT010000253.1, on the reverse strand, counting down.
CGGCATAGATCAGGGCCTGGCTGCGACCGTCTGGGCGCGCACCGAGGCCCTCCTCGGGCTCTCCGAAACATGAGCGCGTTCGGTTCCTACCGCATCACGGTTGACCCGCGCTGCTGCTTCGAGGACGAAGCCGCTTGCTTCTGTCCGTTCAAGGCTGCCGATCCTGATAGCGCAAACGGGGAGGCGCGAACATCCTTCAGGCGAATGTCGGCTTCGGAGCCGACGCCAATAAATTGGCGTTGCGCCGGGGAATGGCCGAATTAGGCGCGAAGCCGGCTACCGGACGTCGTTTCGAGCGGCCGCTATTCGCGCTTGGGAGCTTCCGCGCCGCTTAGGTGTTATGTTTCGGGCCTGCGGAGAGCTGGGAGCTGGGGAGGGAGTTGTCGTTGCGACCGCCCTGGTTTGAATCAGTCTTTTCTCTACAGGACGCCTCTGGAAGAATCATGCGGCCAATCCCGTCTGGTCCAACGAGGTTGCTGCAATAATCGATCTAAACTCGTCGAGAATTTCCGCATGATGCTGGCTCAAAAAGCGTTCGATTTCCTTATTTGCCACCAGTTTCCCAAGGTAGCCGGAGGCAATCACCAGGTGGAGGATATCGTCGCCGTAGGAATTCTCGATTTGTTTGAAATCTTGATGAAGCGATGCCATCTCCCGTTCCATTCGCGCCATCTGCTCGCGCGTCATTCCGGCAATTTTTTTCGGTCGGTCTGACCGAGTTAAATCATCTTGTTTTGTGGCCGCGAGAAGAGCTTTTGCGTAACTTGCCGACCAGTTTGCGGCTGTTCCCATCAGCTCTGCCGCTTCAATCTGCCGCAATGGCTTCATTTTTCGCAGAACAGAAAAGGTATGCTTGTTGATCGTCTTATCCTTGAGCATTTCGACCACTTCGGGGCAAATGCCGTTAAGAAGAATGCTTCGCCGTTTTATCATTTGGATATCGAGGTCGAGCGCTTTGGCCAGCTTCTCTGCCGATACACCGCTCTTCAGAGCCCGCAGGATCATAAAATGCTCCTGGATTGTCGCCAAACGATTGACGCGCTTGTTGTAAGTGAACGCCTCATCATCCTGAGATATTATACAACGAACATTGGACTCCCCGAGCTCTTGAAGAGCGGCGAGGCGAAGGTGCCCATCCAGAAGGAGGTATTTTTCCTCCTTCTTACCGAGCCGGCTCACGATCAAGGGCTCGACGACGCCAACTTCAGCAATTGAACGGAAAATACGGCGAAATTTTACTGTCCCTTTTTGAGAATCTGATATTTGTTTGCGTGGCAATAGAGATGTAATCGGCAGCGAAAATACTCGCTGTTCGAAGGCTGCTCGAACCTGGTCATTCATGTCCGTATCTCCGTTCCTAACCGCTCGGCAAGCGGTCGCGGCATTGTATGAATGGACTCGGCGCGAAGAAGCGTAACAAAATGATCGTCCGCCAAGAGCCGTTTCAATGCATTGACGACGAATAGGAGGCGACTTTGCGCAAGCGTCGCCCTTTTGACGAGCAGCTTCTGCCGCTCCGTTTCTCTCTGATATGCTCGCACCAGCCCGGCAGCAGTGACCTTTTTGGCTGGCGTTCGCATCGCCGGGGGCACACTGCAAATTGCTTTTCCGATTGAGTTCCGCTCTTCAACTATGCGGCGAATGGCGATGATTTGATTGCCGGGAATGGACTTATTTTCATAAGCCTCGGCAAGAGCGGTCTGAACTTGGCTATCATTTGCGCGGGCGATTTCCATGGCGATGGTTGGCGGAATTATTCCCTTCTCCACGCCCGCGAGCAGGCGTTCTTCACCGTGATCGAACAGATAAAAAACTGCTTTGATAAATTCTTCGCTGAAATCGGTCTTCGCCGCGATTTCCGCGATCGAATACCCCCGTTCGCGTAGGGAGGCTATTTCCCGCACGAACTCCAATGATGAACATTGCCGGCGAGCAAGATTTTCCACCAAACTCATGACGAAGCAGTCCTCAATGGAAGCTTCGATGACAATGGCCGGGATCGTATGCTGCCCAAGAGCGATAAAGGCTTCGAGGCGCCCTTGGCCGCAAACGAGATCAAATCCAGAGCCGTCTGCGCGAGCACCGACGGTGATCGGCTTTTTCAGCCCCAGATGGGCTATGCTCATCACGAGCTCATTGAATATTTTTTTGTTCCTTGCGCGAGGGTTCAAGACCGTGATCTTGTTGATCGGAATTTCAAGTATATTCGATGCAGGCTCCGTCATGACGCCCTCCTGATCTGGACTCGTGAAGTCAAGGAAAAGAGCGGGTCGATCGTCTCGAACCTGAATGCGTCGAGGTGGAGGCCATTTTCCTCCGCCATTCGCACGCGCTGCCCAAAAAAATTCATTCGAGGAAGGAAATAATAATCCTGCACCTCGCGGTTATCATGATCCATGCGCAAGACAACAGAGATATCCGGCTGAAGGCTCGTATCGAAACGAACTTTCCAGCGGTGAGCGCCTGTCGCTGTTTCAATGCATCTGGCGATAACGATCGAGGCTGTAATTTCACCATTTATCGTAAGCAGCTCGGTTTCCGGATGCTTAATGACCGTGCTTCCCGACGCTCGAATGGTGTCGATCGTTTTATCGACGACGCCTGAATGAAATGACCGGAGAAAACGATTGGTTTCCACATACCTATAGTCTCGACCGGGGGAGTAGCCGACCAATTTGTAGGCTCTCAGGAGACTACCAAAACGTGACTTATAGGCCGAGCTTGACGGAAGCCCGTCATGTTCATCGATAACGAGCGCCGATAGAAAACCGCTTTGCTCTAGCAGATTGGTGAGACATGCGAGCATGTCTTCGTCGGAATAGCGGCGGCTGCGCTCCACGATGATCCGGCGAGCGGCTTCAAACAAGGCCCGATCGACGATGGGTTCAAAAACGCCCGTGGCTTTGACAACCAATTCCGGCGGATTGCGCACACGGGTTTTTTTCAATTTGAAGGACACACGATTAAAGACGTTGTCGCCAACGTACTTCTCGTTCGTCAGGACCTGATGGACCGAGCCGCGTGTCCAGGCCCGTCCAAGATCGGTGAAGGTTCCCTCCGCATTCAATTTTTCTGCAATTTCCCGCTCCTTGACGGACATCTCCACGAACAGCCGATACATGCGGCGAACGGTAAGGACCTCGTCGGCCGGACCGGGTACCAGGATCACACGATCGGTCTGGAGGCTTTTTTGCTCGCCTTTGCGCAATTCTCCCTTTGGCTCCCCGCGCTCGTCCAAAAGCCGGCGACGGAGACCGTATCCGGCCAATCCTCCTTGCCTAACCTGATCTATTCACCGCGAGTTGCCTCCCTGGCCGATGGAGACGAGGTCTGCGCCGCTGGTCGCGCGTAATTGTTCGGCGCGTCGCGCCGTTTTTGGCCTTTTCGAACTTTGGTGACGCGCTGGAGGAGATTGGCGGGATG
>NZ_CAIUXT010000252.1 GCF_903903185.1 uncultured Rhodoblastus sp. | reverse complement strand
CCATCCCCCCGATCTCTCCAGCGCGTTCATCAAAGTAAAGTTCATCAGGCGGTGAAAAAGCTGGTCGATGACGTGCGCCCCAAGACCGACGGCATCGGAAAAGGGCGAAAAAGCGAACCGTCGTGAATTGGACGGGCTAGGTGCGCTATCGATGTGTCTAGAGTTATTACAAGATCGACCGTCTTCATCACGGCCGCAGTGTCGACAAAACTATTCGGGCCGTTGTCGAATTCATTGCCGAGTGTTTCGACAAGCATGCCCGCCGGAAGGGCCGTAATTTCCTCACAACCTTCATTCTTTTGTAAACTGATCAATCTCACGTTTGGTATTTTTGCAATATCCTCGAAGTGGCTGAGTCGGAAAGATTTCCCGAGTTCGGCGCCCAATTTGCTGCCGCGCCACGAAATCCCGATCTTAAATCCATCCCGTCCAATTCGCGCCTTCCACCGTCTCACCCGATCAGAGTCGGCCCTAAGATAAGGTACTTTGCGAGGTATCGTGTCGCCGTTTGTTCCAAGGGCAAAGGGGATGCTCATCAGCGGGATGTGATAATCGAACGTATTCGGAACCTCATTCTCACCAATGATCCGAACCTCTGGGAATGAATCACGCAGCAGCGTGCTCAATGAATTTTGACAACAAAATATTATCGTCGCTCCCATAGCATTAATCAAGGGAAAGAATCTACAAAATTGGATTGTGTCACCGAGGCCTTGCTCAAAATGCACAAATATAATAGCCTCCCGTATTACCTGATTTCCATCCCATTCCGGTTTACAGAACCGTTTGAAGCCAAGCGTTTTATTTATATGCTTTCTCCATTCCATTTCTACCCAAGCTTCAGAAAATTTTCCTCTCAAGGCAAACACGAAACCTCTATTGAGATGCGATTCGGCACAATTAAATTTGATCTCGAGAGCGCGATCAAAACAGTCCAGTGCTTCATCGAGCCTTACTAGCTCTTGGAGAGCAATTCCCTTATTGTTTAGCACCTCTACACGATCTTTTTGAATCGCGAGCGCCCGGTTGCAAGAGTCAAGAGCCTCCTCCGGTCTCTGAAGCGTCAATAGCAAATCACTTTTGTTGGTAAGCGCATCAATATTGTCCGGATTAATTTCGAGGGCATCTTCTATACTTGCGAGGGCCTCTTCGTTCCGGGCCAAGCATTTCAGTACGTTGCCTCGATTGATCCGGGCCGATAAATATTTTGGATTGAGCGCAAGCGCTCGGTCATAAAATAATAGCGCTTCCTCGTGTTTGCTAATTTTTGCTAAAGCGTTGCCTCGATTGTACAACGCGTCGATATAGTCCGGCTTAATAAAAAGCGCATGGTCTAGGTCATTCAATGCTTCGTCGATTCGCCCTAGAGACGTAAGTATCTTTGCTCGATTATTGAGTGTCGCAATATGATCAGGCGCAAAATGAATCGCTTTGTCAAAAACTGACAAAGATTCTGCGACGCGCCCCATCTTTTCAAGTGCAAGGCCAAGATGCATCAACGCGGATGGATTTGTCGGCTGCATATCTATAGCCGCACTGATGCTTTCGTGCGCTTGTACCAGTTCCCCCTTTTGAAGCAGCGCGAGTCCGAGCATGTGGAGAGCATCGAAATGTTTCGGCTCTTCCCTTAGGATCATTGTGTAGTCGCGTGCGGCACTGTCCAGTTCACCGGCCTTGTGAGACTGTATCGCCCGTAGCAGAGTCTCAGTTATTGTTACCAGGGGCATGTTCCCAATTTTGTGTGGCTTTTGCAACAGTTTTCCAAAGAGCGTTTCGCTAACCGTGGTGTAATAACCTGGGCAACCAGTATCTTCTGCAAGGCCGAGCATGTCAGGCTGTCATGGCAGGCACGGTGACGACGTGATTATCGCTCACAGGATCGATTTTTTCCAGTAACATTTAACTCGCGCTGGACGGTCAATTCGTCATTCTGCTCCATGAGAATGGTCACCACTCACCACGTGAAGAAGGACGATGTCCTCGTTGCGGCAGACGCCGTAGCCTCGCAGAGTCGAACTTGCCAAGGGTCCGAGCCCCGCGCTATAGAAATTTCGTTGGCGCATCGGGCACCCTGTCTTCGCAACCCGGATAAACTCTATGGGGACCTCTATTCTGATTCCAGTCTCTCCAGGTGAATATATAGATAAGTTGACTATTCTAGAAATAAAACGACTTCGTATTGATGACGTTGAGAAGCGGCGAAATGTAGAGACAGAGTACGCGTATCTTGTTTCGGCTGCGGACGTTTCAATATTTTCGTCCATTGAAATCGCATTGCTGCGCGCAAAGCTGCTCGCGATAAACACGCAGCTTTGGGAGACGGAGGATAAAATTCGGGCATATGAGCGGCGAGGGGATTTCGGATCAGCTTTTGTTTCTTTGGCGAGGGCAGTCTATCTCGCTAATGACGAGCGGGCTGAAGCGAAGCGCAAAATCAATTTTTTGTTGGACTCGCCGATCCTAGAGGAGAAATTTTACACGGCCTTAATTGGGCCTCGATAACTCTCCTGATCCCTCGCGATAAAGGCGGCGCGCATGGACGAGGCATCGAATTGGCGTGTTGGCGATGGCAGAATCCCCCAACCGCCGACAATACCGACAGTGGATCCTAGCGGAATCGGTCACGCATCCTGGGCATCGGCTGTTTTTGCCAGCAGGGCGACGGCGATCACCGGCCGACAAACTCAAGTTTCTGGGTTGCTACCCGACGGCTACCCGACGAGTTCACGGGCCAAAGGAACAACTTGGCTACCAAAAAGCTCAATGCTCCGCTTAAGTCTGCTATGTGCTAGTGTTCCAGCGCTATATTTCATCTCGAATCTTGACGTATTCAATGCCTTCACGGTCGTTACGATCTTGCGCGCCACTGTCTCTGGAGATCCAACGTATAGTGAACCTCTTTCAATTTCGGTCTCAAACTGCGCCTTTTCAATAGGTGCCCAACCACGCTCGGTGCCAATTCCATCTCTAAATTTCTTATATTCCGGCCAATACTCCTCTCGTGCGCGGGCATCTGTATCGGCGACATATCCGCTCGAGTGAACTCCGATTTCACGTGCCGGCCGATCGAGACGCTCACAGGCGCGATGATACAACTCAAAAAGCGGCTTGAATCGCAACGCTTCCCCTCCAATGACCGCAACGATCATCGGCAGGTCATAGCGCGCTGCTCTTAGCACCGAATTCGGAGTAGAGCCAACGGCGACCCACGTTTTCAGGCGAGTGTTTTCGATCGGTGGAAAAATTCGCTGATTTTGCAGGGGCGAGCGCTTTTTGCCTGGCCAAGTGACCACTTCCTTCCGAATCAAAGTGGCCAGCAGTCCCAGCTTTTCCTCGAAGAGCGCGTCGTATTCCGAGAGTTCGTAACCGAACAGCGGAAAAGACTCAGTGAACCAGCCACGTCCGACGATGATCTCGGCGCGCCCATTGCTGACGGCGTTCAAGGTGGAAAAACGTTGAAAAACGCGAACGGGATCGTCCGAACTCAGCACTGTGGCCGCCGAACCGAGCCGAATTCGATTGGTTTGACCCGCGATCGCAGAAAGCAGAACTTCAGGCGCCGACACCGCGAAGTCGGGTCGGTGGTGCTCGCCTACACCAAAAAAATCGACACCTACTTGATCGGCGACAACTGCTTCTTCAACGATGTCTCTCAGGATCTGAGCATGCGGTAAAGGCCGACCATCGGGATCGAGTGTCACATCGCCGAATGTGTCTAGCCCAAACTCGAGAGACATTGCCATGGCTTTTTCCTGTTAAAAAAGGCGGTTCAGTATCGGTAGCTGCACCACAGTTAATTCAAACGTCGGGAATTGGCTTTTGAGCTTACCCCGAAATTCCGAAAAGACAGCTTCTGTTGTCATCCTATTCTGCTGAGGCGTCGATTGTCACTCGCGCTTCCGACAAAAACGGTTCTGTTGGTTCGCAGTCTAAATATGCACGGAACGTGGCTGTGACCGCCGGACCAGAATTTAGAAAACTGGAACACTCGAAGGGCGAATGTCCCCTTTTTTTTTTTGAAAAACAAGCTTGCTCAGCCTCACCCGTAGATCCGCTTTTGTGCAGGTTTTTGGACGCCGGCGTCACGAGACGCGCCGCTTGCTTCAGCGACCGGCGTCCAAAAAGCGCCAAGGCACGAAGTCGCGGGACGGTTAGCGCTATGCAGGCAGCCCGCGCTATGGGGATTTGATTTTCGCGCCGGTTATGGTGGTGGGCCCGAAGTAAGGGCCTCGCGATCCGGAATGGGTTTGGAGGGGCTTGGAGGCGCGAAACAGGGATCGCGGGGGCGGCGTCGGGCCTATCGACGGGCGATCGTTTCGTTGATTGTCGTGGTTTTGGCGATAGAGATCACCGCCCGCGTGGAGCCAGCGCGATGGAACGGGAAAGCGGCGGCGCTGAACGACGGTCTGGCTCATGATGTGTCCATCGTGCTTGGGGTCGGCCGCCACCTTGGCTCGCATCCGCGCGCGAAGACCTCGATGACGATCATGCGGGCGCCGCAGCGCGGGCATGGGGAGCGCAGCGCGAGCGGCGCGTCCGGTGTGACATCGGGCTGCTGTTTTGGGTTGGCGGCAGGCGGGTCAGCGCCGAGCAGCGCGCGGGCTGTTGCGATGTTGTCGGCGCGGTTGGCGTTGGCGAAGAGCCCGTAGTG
>NZ_CAIUXT010000251.1 GCF_903903185.1 uncultured Rhodoblastus sp. | reverse complement strand
CCGGCTCGCGGCCGCCCTGAACCTGCTGCCTGCCCCCGCGGGTTTTCACCTGCGGGGAAAGGACTTCAACTCACGATTTCGAGCTTTTCGGCCGACATCTTGCCGCTCTTGCGGTCGGCGACCAGTTCGAAGGAGACTTTGTCAACCTCCCGCAGCTGGCTGAGGCCGGAGCGCTCGACGGCGCTGATGTGGACGAAGGCGTCCTTGCCGCCATCGTCCGGCTGAATGAAGCCGAAGCCTTTTTCGGAGTTAAACCACTTTACGGTTCCCTGAGACATGGAACTACTTTCTAGACACGTTGAAAATGCTCGCCGACGCGACGCGTCGACCATCGAAACCGCATTTTTTGGCAAAATGTTTGCGGCCCGCCACTGAGTATTTCCGGGAGGAAACCGCATTTTTTCCGAAAGGAAACTGCATTTTTTCTCTCGAAAACCGACCGTGACGACCGTCTATCGACCACCGTCATGTGGCTATCGATGACGAAAATACAAGGATATGGCCGAAATTATCTCGATATGGTCCAGCTTGCGGTAAAATGGTAAAAGGTTTTTTGTGGCGGGGCGCCGGACAGGAATGCCGGGCTGTGCGCAAGACCTGATGCGCCGGCATCGACCGCCTCTTTTCGGCGGGCCGCCCCATGGGCCGGCGCCAGCCTATGTTGTTGGAGACCCCTGGTTGATCACGCTGAAAATCCAGCACAAGACCATCTATCGATACCGGCGCGCCGTGAGCCTGGGGCCTCATCGGCTGATGTTGCGCCCCCGGGAAACCCGAGATTTGCGCGTGATATCGTGCGAAGTGACGGTCGATCCGTTGGCGACGCTCACATGGTCGCAGGACGTATTTGGCAACGCGGTCGCCGCCGCCGTTTTCGTCTCGAACGCCGGCACGTTGACGATCGACAGCGTCACCCTGTTGAAGCTGGGCGCGGAGCCCTGGCCGATCTTCGCTGTCGCGGGATCGGCGATCGACTATCCGTTTCAATATGCCGGCGACGAGCGGACCGATCTCGGCGCCTTGATGTTCCAGCAATATCCCGATCCGGAGGGGCGGTTGCGAAACTGGACCTGGGCTTTCGTTCGCGGCGTCCAGACGGACACCTTGGCGCTGCTCAAGGATCTGAGCTTCGGCGTGTCGAGTTGGATCCATTATCAGAGCCGGGATGACGAAGGCGTGCAGTCGCCGATCGAGACGCTCGATCGCGGCTGGGGCTCGTGCCGCGATTTCGCGGTGCTGTTCGTCGAGGCGGCGCGCTGTCTCGGCTTTGGCGCGCGGATTGTTTCCGGCTACCTGCTTGCCGCGCAAGCCGGCGTCCAGGGGTCGCAGGACGCCGGTTCGACCCATGCCTGGGCGGAAGTCTATGTGCCCGGCGCGGGCTGGATCACTTTCGATCCGACCAACCGCAGCGTCGGCGGCTATAATCTGATCCCCGTGGCGGTGGCGCGCGACATCCGGCAGGCGATGCCGGTGGCGGGCAGTTTCGGCGGCGTCCCGGACGATTTTCTCGGCATGTCGGTGGAAGTCGAAGTCACGGCCCAGAATTGAAAAAGGGCCGCTGGCGAGCGGCCCTCGATTGCGCGGATCGGGACAGGAGGGCCGCGGGACGCCGGGTTTCGGCTCAGTGGCGGTAATGGTGGTAGTGGCGGTGATGGTAATGGCGTTGGGAGTGAATCCCATGGGAAATGCCCGGTCCCGCCGCGTAGCCAATCCCTCCCCCGACCACAGCCCCGACCGGTCCGCCGACAAGGGCGCCGGCCCCGGCGCCCATCAATCCATCGTTCAGCCGCTCGCCAGCCATCGCGGGTACGCCGGCAAGCGTAACGCCCGCAAGAAACGCCAAAACAAAAAAACCCCTGGTCATTTTCATATTCCTCTCCTGTGCCGGCCACGAGGGAATTTTATCTTTTAGCCTGACGGTCGATGCAGGCTTGATCGTTGCAACGGCAGGGCTTTTTTCAATAAATCGTGGCTTTATGCTTGTACACTTTACATGGGCATTGAACGAAATCTTGCAAGGACTCAAATCCGGGAATCGTCGCCGCGACCCTGCGGCGGCGGTCGGATCAGCAGGATTCGATAGGATATGTCGAAGAAGTCCGGCGCGGCGCATCGCTCGAGTCCGCTGTCGCGCAGCAGGATTTCGGGGATCCAGGCCGAGCCCAGGCCGGCTTTGACCTGCGCCAGCAGAGCTTCGGCCGAAGCGCTTTCGCAGACCGGCGAGTCCGCGATATCGATGCGGTGCCGGTCGAGCATGGCGGCGATTTGCGCGCCATAGGTCGTGCCGGGCGCATAGACCATGATCGGCCCGGTCAGCTTGTTCCGGATCAAGGCGACCGGGCGGTCCTGCGCCGGACTCGTCGCCAGCACCAGCCTGTCCTGGCCGATTTCCCGCGCCTCGACGCCGAGCAGAGCGTCCTCGCCGACAAAATGCGGAACAAGGCCGATATCGGCGTGTCCGCGCCGGACCGCCTCGAGACAGCCGGAGATGGAGGCGACGATCAGCGAATAATTCCGCGTCTGGTTTTCGACCAGCCAGGGCGACAGGAAAGTCGCGGCGAGCGTATTGGTCGTGTAGATGCGCAGCGATTTCCTGAAATGACTCGACGCGCTCAAGGCGGCGCGGCGGGCGTCAAAAATATCTTCCCGCAAACGGTGGGCGCGCGTCAAGAACGCCTCGCCGGCAGGCGTCAGGGCGACGGGGCGCGACTCACGATCGAACAGCGCGACCCCGAGCCATTCCTCCAGCCGCTGCACCCGGCGGCTATAGGCCGATTGCGTGGTGCAGCGCGCCTGCGCCGCGCGGGTGAAATGGCGCGTCTGGCACAGGGCCAGGAAATCGTCGATCCACTGAAGCTCCATGATGCATAAAATGCATGATGCAATCGGAAACGACAATTGGATTTCGGGCGCGTTTCGCGCTTTTGATGGCTTGTCGGATGAATCGGGGAGCCATGATGCGGATCGACAGGGACGGCGAAAGCGCCGCCGGGGTGTTCAGGCGAAGCGTCCATTCGCCCCGGCTGCCGAAACAGGTCCGCCTGCGCGCGCGCGAACCGCTTTCAGGCGGACCGGGCTCGGAGCCGGCTCCTTGGACGGGCGTCTATGAATTTGAAGTCGTGACCGGAAACGCCGCCTATCGCGAAGGCGAGCGTTTCTATCTGACGCCCGCACAAGCGGCGCGCGCCTATTTTTCGGGTCGCGGCGGCATTTGACGGCGCGCCCGGCGGGTTCAGCGATCGCCGCCGTCGATCTGGCGGCCGATGATGGCGATAGCCTGCTGATAGACCGACGCGGCGTTCCACGCCTGGATGGCGCCGAAATTGACTTCGCCGGGCTGATAGCCGCCGCCGCGCTGCCAGCCATGGGCATGGAGGTAATTGGCGGTCGACATCAGCGCGCCCGAAGGGGTTTCGAGGCTTCCGACGCCATATTCGAGCACGGTCTTGGGCATGAACTGGGTCTGGCCGACCTCGCCATGCATCGAGCCTCGGGTGCTTCCGGAGAATTGGCCGCGATCGATCAGTTTCAGCGCCGCGTAGAGCTGATCGGTGAAAAAGTCCGAGCGGCGGCAATCATAGGACAAAGTGGCGATGGAGGAGAGCATGTTCTGGTTGCCGTGCTCGGCCCCGAACGCCGTCTCCATGCCCCAGATCGCCAGCAGCGGTCCCGGCGGCACGCCATAGCGCTGCTCGATGGAGGCGAACAGGCCCGCCTGGGATTGCTTGAGCTGGCGCCCGCGCGCAACGATGGCCGAACCGCCGCGCTTGCGCATGAAATCCCCAAGCGACAGATGAAAACTCCTCTGCCCCCGGTCGGCGTTGATGGTCGCCGTCGCGTAATGGGTCCCCTCCAGCGCGGCGATCGCCGAGGCGCCGACGCCCCTGCCGCGCGCCTCCTGGGCGAATTGCTGCTTCCAGGCCTCGAAACCCGCCGACGTATTGCCGCATTGCGCCGCGCCGGCCTGTCCGCCCATTTGCGTCATCGCCGCCAAGGCCGCGACCGCGACCATCCTGAACCGATTGCCGTTCATAATTCAGACTCCCGCCCTGTCACCATTTTAATTCGCCATACGCCGGCTTGCGACGCCCACGCCATCAAGCGCGATTCCAGCCCCCGTCGCCATCCCTATCACGACCGGCAAAAGCCAAATGTGACGCTGGCGCCACAGCCGCCGCCAAACAGGCCCTGATCTTGCGGCTTTCGTCAACCCCCAGGCATGGATGAAGCCGGCCTCCGCATTGGCGCGAAGCTTGCTTGAGCAAGACGCGTCCGACTGCCGCAGCCGATTCCCTCGGCCGGTCCGGCGATTGGAAAGCATTGCCGCCATGCGGTCTTTCATCCGAACCCGCAGCATGTGCGAGTGGGAGGATTTCCCGGCCCGTGAGGGATTTGCGCGCGACGCCTTGCGCAAGGACGAGCGTTTGTCGCCTTTTCTGCTATTGTCGGAGCCGGGCTTCACCGCCGCCGAACAACGCCGCTGCGCCGAAACCTGGATGCGCGGCCGGATCGCGGCGGCGGCGGCAGGCCGCGAGAGCCTTGGCCGCCAATCGGTGCGCAAGCAGGGATCGCGCATCCGCCTTGGTTATCTTTCCAACGATTTCCAGGAACATGCGACCGCGATGCTGCTGATCGAGACGCTCGAAGCCCACGATCGGGGGCAATTCGAGTTGCACGCCTATTCCTATGGCGGCGCGGACGCCGGAAAAATGCGCCAGCGCTGCGTCGAGGTTTTCGATGGCTTCACCCCTATCGGCGGCCTCACCGACGCGCAGGCCGGACAGGCCATCCATGACGACGGCATTGATATTCTGATCGATCTGAAAGGCTTCACGAGGGACACGCGGACCTCGATCCTGGCCTTGCGCCCGGCCCCCGTGCAGGTCAATTTTCTCGGCTACCCCGGCACGCTCGGGTCCGACCTGTGCGACTATCTGATCACCGATTCCTTCGTAACGCCGCGCACTTCCGCCGCCGATTATGCGGAATCGCTGGCTTTCCTGCCGCATTCCTATCAGCCGCGCGGGCGGGCGGCGACGCCGGCGGCTCCGCTCGGCCGGGCCTCGGCGGGTCTGCCCGATCAGGGGTTCGTGTTCTGCTGCTTCAACCAGGCGTTCAAATTCACGCCGGAAGTCTTCGCGCTATGGTGCCGCCTGCTGAACGCCGTCGAAAACAGCGTGCTCTGGCTGCTTGCGGCGCCGCAGGCGGAGGGCAATCTGCGCAACGAGGCGTGGAATCACGGGATCGATGGCGATCGGCTGGTGTTTGCGCCCGATGTCGGTCAGATCGAACATCTGCGGCGGCTGCAACTTGCCGATCTCGTGCTCGACACTTCGCCCTATGGCGCGCACACCACCGCGAGCGACGCGCTCTGGGCGGGCGTCCCGGTGGTCACGCGCCCAAGCGCGACATTCGCCTCGCGGGTGGCCGGCAGCCTGCTCCATGCGGTGGGCCTGCCGGAATTGATCGTCGCCAGCGACGAGGATTATTTCGAACTGGCGCTGGCTTTGGCGCGCGACCCCGGCAAACTTGCAGCCTTGCGGCGCAAACTCGCTGCAAACCGGGCGACCGCGCCGCTGTTCGACGTTCCCGCCTATACGCTGGCGCTGGAGGACCTGTTTCGCCAGATGGAATCGCGCCGCCGCGCTCATCTCCTGCCAACAGAGATCGGCGCGCTTTCGGGGGCGGCGGCCTGAGGGAGGGTCCAGGCCATCGTTTTGGCCGCATGTTCCTGTCCGAAAAATCTTCTATCCTTTTGCGAACAGGCTTTGGCCCTCATCCGGCGCGCATCAGGAACACCGGGAGTTCGGCTTGTGCGAGAACGTCGCGCGTGACGCCGCCGAGCACCGCCTGCCACAAGGCGCCATGCCGGTAGGCGCCGATCAAGAGGCAGTCGCCGCCCAGAAGCGCGGCCCGATCGAGCAATTGCGCGCCGACGCTGCGCAAGTCCCGGCGAAGGCGGATGAATTCGGCGGCGATTCCGAGTTGGGCGAAAAATGCTCGAGCGCCGACGTCGTAGGGCTCGACGCCGTCTTTCTCGGTCCACAGGACGGTGACTCTTTCCGCCCGCCGCAGCCAGGGCAGGGCGGTCTCGACCGCCTGCTCGACGGCGGCGCCGGGCTTCCAGCCGACCACGACATGGCGGCCGACGGTTCGTTGCGCGCTGGCGGCGCGCGGCGCGACCAGCACGAGGCTTTGCGCGTCGAACAAGGCGCTGTGCAAGGCGTCGGCGGCGTCGAGATGAACCGGGCGCCCCACGACGACGAGTTGCGCCGCATTGGCTTCCATCTCTACGCAGACCCTTATGTCGCCGGGATCGTCGCGCCAGACCAGCGGCGGCGCGTCGGGAGCCGCAGCGACAAAGGCGTCGAAGACCGCCCTGACCCGGGCGGTCCGCGCCTTGGGGCCGCCCTCGTGGAGATCGCGCAATTGCTGGATGTCCTGCTCCTCCGCCGAGATGAAGGAATGTTCGGCGTCGAAGCCGACATGGACGGCGCAAATCTTGGCTGAACCTGCCCGCGCCGCCGCGACGGCGCATTGCAGCGTCGACAGCGCCGTCTCGGCTTCGGGCAAAAGGGCGCAGATATGCAGGCGGGGCGAGGCGGTTTCCGGCGGGCTGAAGGAGGGGGCGCTCATCGATGAATTCCTTCGCCTCGGCTTTCCACCGGAAAGATTGGGGCGGCGCCGGGCCTTGCCCTCATGTGGGGGCGAAGCCTCCGGGATGGAAGGGCTGGCCCCGGGGCGGGCCGGACCCGCGCCTTTACCGCGCCACATGTTCTTGCATTAATCCGCAAACCCGTCACAATCGACTCCATTCAAGGCTTTGGGACCCGCCAAGGGACACAGCATGACGCTCCCCGAAGATCATCCCCGTCGGTTCAAGCGCCCCTATTCGTCGGCGGAACTGATCGCCGACGGTTTCGTTCACGCCGTCGCCATCGTCGCCGGGTTGATCGCCTTCACGGTGCTGTTCGTGCGCATCGTCTCTCAGGGCGGCCTCAGCGACGCCGTCGCCATGGCGATCTACGCGGCCGGCTTTTTCCTGCTGTTCGGCTTTTCCTGCGCCTATAACATGACGCCGCCCTCCGACGCCAAGTGGTTGTTGCGGCGGCTCGACCACGCCTCGATCTACCTGATGATCTCCGGCACCTATACGGCTTTGTTGTCGCAATTGCCGGATCGCCGGCTGGCCTGGACGCTGGCGGGCGTGGTGTGGGCGGTCTCGCTTGGCGGCGTGGCGTTGAAACTGCTGCTGCCCGGACGGTTCGACCGCGCGTCGATCGTCGTCTATCTCGCGCTGGGCTGGGTGGCGATGGTGGCGATCCGGCAATTGATCGACAGCCTGCCGGCGCAAACCCTGATTCTGTTCGTGGTCGGAGGCCTGTTCTATTCCGTAGGCGTGCTGTTCTATCGCTGGCACAGCCTGAAATTCCAGAACGCCATCTGGCATTCATTCGTCACCATCGCCGCCGGCTGCCAGTTCGCCGGCATAGCCCAGGCCATTGGCCATGGCGGCTGAGTGACGAAAAACTTTCGGCGGCGGGTGACGGCGCGCCGTCAGGTGGCGAATCCCGCGGCCGCCATCGCCAGATGCGCCCTGGTCTGGAACAGCGAATCGTCGCCGCTGGCGAGCAGGTCGATGTTTTGCGCTACGCAATCGCACAGGGTTTCGACCCAGGGCCGCTCCGCCTTGGCGAAATCGCTGAGCACATAGGCGTGGACCAGCTTTTTGTCGCCGGGATGGCCGATGCCGAGCCGCACCCGCTTGAAATCGGCGCCCAGATGGGCGGCGATCGAGCGCAGGCCATTATGGCCGGCGTGGCCGCCGCCGAGCTTGACCCGCAGCTTGCCCGGCGCGAGGTCGAGTTCGTCATGCAGAACGACAATGTCGCCAAGCGCAATCTTGTGGAAACGCGCGGCTTCGGCGACGGAACGGCCGCTTTCGTTCATGTAGGTTTCGGGTTTGAGCAGGATGGCGCGGTCCGGCCCGACGCGCGCTTCGCTCGTCTCGCCCTGGAATTTCTTGCGGAAGGGCGCGGCGTTGGCGGCGCGGGCGATGGCGTCGAGCGCCATGAAGCCGATATTATGCCTGTTGCCGGCATAGGCCTTGCCGGGATTGCCCAATCCGACCAGCAAAAGCATGTTTTCTCTTTCGCTTTTTTCGCGGCATGTCACGAAAAAACCGCCCGCGCGAGGCGGGCGGTTCGAGCTTTGTCGGGTCCGATTACTTCTTGGCCGGGGCGGCCTTGCCCTTGGGCGGCGCAGCCGCGGCGGCGGCCGTCGCCGCCGCTTCCGCCGCCGCCGCTTCCGCTCCGCCGGGCGGCGGGGAAATGGTGGCGATGGTGAAGTCGGTCCTGTCCACGGGGGTCACGCCCTCGGGCAGTTTGATCGCCGAAATATGCAGCGAATCGTTGAAGTCGAGGCCGGTGAGGTCGGCGGGGATATATTCGGGGATATTATCGGCGGGAACCAGCAATTCGATGGTGTGCAGCACGATGTTGATCGAGCCGCCGCGCTTGATGCCGGGCGCGATTTCCTGATTGAGAAAACGCACGGGGACATTGACCTTGAGTCGCGAACCCGCCTTGAGGCGCAAAAAGTCGACGTGAAGCGGCGTGTCGCGCACGACATCGAGCTGATAGTCGCGCGGAATGGCGCGCTCCTTGCGGCCGTCTATATCGATTTCGAAAATCGTGGTCAGAAAGTGGCCCGCGTAAATCAGCTTGTGCAGGTCGCGGTAACTGAGCGTGATCGGCTGCGCGGCCTCGCCGCCGCCATAGATGACGCCTGGAATCTTGCCTTCACGACGAACGCTGCGGGCGGCCCCCTTGCCTGTCCCGCTGCGAACCGTGGCGGCGAGGGTCTTGATCTCGGCCATGGGTTCTATCCTTCAAGAATCGCGCCCACGCCTCCAGGGGTGTCGGAAACGGGCGCGAGAGCGGGCTTATAGGGGGGGAATGCGGTTTAAGCAAGGATTTAGGCGCCGCCCGCTCGATGGCGGACGCGTGGGCGCGATCAAGCGCGCCGGCTATCAACTCTTCAACTTCCGCGCCAATATCGCGTCGAGCTTGCCGACCAGCGCCGGGTCCCAAGCGTCGCGCGAGGTGACCAGCGCGTAATCCAGTGCGCGGTCGGAGCCGATCGGGCAGGGCTGGTGCTCGGCGGGGAACTCGCTCATCAGCCGCGCCAACAGCCGCGCCGCCTTTTCGGCGTTCGAGCGCACCACCGACAGGATGTCATGCACCTCCACGGCGGCGATGTCGTCGCGCCAGCAATCGTAATCGGTGACCATGGCGAGCGTCGCATAGGACATTTCGGCCTCGCGTGCGAGCTTGGCTTCGGGCAGGGCGGTCATGCCGATGACGTGGCAGCCGGCGGCCTTGTAGGCGAGCGATTCGGCGCGGGAGGAAAATTGCGGCCCCTCCATGCAGACATAGGTTCCGCCTTTGAAGATATCGACGCCCTCGGCCTTGGCGGCGGCGACGAGGCGGTTTTGCAGCAAGGGCGCGACCGGATGCGCCATCGAGACATGGGCGACGCAGCCATTGCCGAAAAACGACGATTGCCGCCCGAAAGTGCGGTCGATGAACTGGTCCACGGCGACGAACAGGCCGGGCGGCAATTCCTCGCGGAACGAACCGCAGGCCGAGACGGAAATGACGTCGGTGACGCCGACGCGCTTGAGCGCGTCGATATTGGCGCGGTAATTGATGCCGGAAGGCGAGAGCCGATGGCCGCGTCCGTGCCGGGGCAGGAAAACGGCTTCGGTTCCATGGATGCGGCCAAAGCGCAACAGGTCGGATGGTTCGCCCCAGGGAGTCAGCACCGCCTGCTCCTTCACGTCCTCGAGGCCGGGCAGGTCATAGACGCCGGAACCGCCGATAATGCCGAGTAGTGCTTTGGTCATGCGTCGATTCCTCGCGATCGTGGGTTTGTCGGCAAGGTGACGCAAGCCGGGCCGTGGGGCAAGCCCCCTTATACTATCGGCCCTGTTCATGGCCAATAGTCGGGAATGGGCAAAAAAAACCGGACGCCGAAGCGTCCGGTCGATCCGCGGAACGGACCAAGTAGTCCACACGAGACGGAATGGGGAGGACACCCGCTCGCCTGTGGAGTAGGCTATTTATGCTGCACTGCAACAAAAATGACAAGTTTCGGTTATGCGGGGCCGTTATGCATTTTTGCATGGCGGGTCTGGACAGGGACCGCCTTGCCGGGCGGCAGCGGAAGCGCCAGACTCTCAGGGAAACAAGGGAGTCAGCGATGAGTCTTGTGGCCTTCGAGGATTTTGCGCCGGGCGAAACCCGCCGCTTTGGCGATTATGCCTTTACTGCGCCGGAAATCATTGCTTTCGCGTCCTTTTACGACCCGCAGCCTTTCCATCTCGACGAAGAAGCAGGCAGAAACAGCATTTTGGGAGGCCTGACGGCTTCCGGCTGGCACACCTGCTCGGTGCTGATGCGGATGAATATCGATGGCTGGCTGGCGCAAACCACCTGTCTGGCGGGAATAGGCATCGAGGAAAACCGCTGGCTCGCCCCGGTGCGCCCCGGCGACCGGCTTTCCGCCGAAACCGTGACCCTCGAAAAGATCGATCTGCGCTCGCGCCCGGACGCGGGCATCGTCAAATTCGCGACGACCCTGCGCAACCAGGCCGGCGGCGAGGTGATGGCGCAGAAGAGCGCGATTCTGTTCGCGCGGCGCGAACAGCGGGCGCCGGACGCCCCTCTGCCGACGGCGTCGCCAAAACCGCCCGCGCCGCTTGTCCCGGAGCGCATCGACGATCCGGCGGCGGCCATGCCGACCCATTACGCGCGGGTGCGCGTCGGCGCCTATGCGGAACTTGGCGAAACGCTGTTCACCGCGCCCTTCATTCAGGGTTATGCGCGCGACTACGATCCGTTTCCGTTTCATCTCGACGAGGAGGCGGGCCGCGCCCATCTGCTCGGGGCGATGTCGGCGGCGGGGTTTCAGACGGCGGCGTGCTGGATGCATCATTTCGTCGCGTTTCGCAGCCGGGTGTCGGACGGCGAAGTCGCCAGCCGCGCTTCGCCCGGCTTTTCCGGCCTGTTGTGGCGCCAGCCGGTGCTGGTCGGCGACCGCATCGCCTTTACGACCCAGGTCGTTTCCAAACGCGCGACCTCGAAACCCAATCTCGGCCTGATCACCAGCCGCAATTGCGGCGTCAACCAGCGCGGCGAGATCGCGCTGGAATTTTACGCCTCGGTGTTCCTGCCGATCGAGGAGTGAACCGCGCTTCCCGCCAATTCCTGCCGTTGTAACGAGCGCGCGGCCTTCTCTTTAATTAGCGCGCGCCTGCGTTAACCGGCCAGTCGCGAAGTGAACGCCTTTATTTCCCCGTCCAGCGAAAATCGTCGGCGCGGCCCGGTTGCGTCGGCGCGGCGATGGGGGCGGCGGGCAGCGGCGTCTCCGCGAGCGCTCCGCCTGGCGAGACGGCGGGTTCCGTCAGGGCTTCGATCTTCCCCGCCAGCGGTTTTGGCGGCGCCGGCGTGGCGGCCTCGGCGGGCTGCGGCGGCATGGAGGATTGCGGCGCGCCTTCCGCCTCGCCCGGAACCGGAGAGAGCGATGGCGCGGATTCGCCCGGCGCCGCCGGCGGCGCTTCCAGCGGCGTCTTGGCCGGCTGCAGCGCGGCTTCGAGCACGCGCCGGATCTCGGGTTCGACGAAATGCGCCGCCTTGCGCGCCCCGGCCTTGTTGAAATGGACGCCGTCTGCCGCGCGCAGGCGTACGATGTCGCCGTCGATGTCCGGTCCCGAAGCCTTGTAGGTCGAATTGACGTCGGAAAAAGCCTCCCATAGGTCGACGTAACGCGCGCCAAGCGCGCCGGCATATTGGCGATCGATGTCGTTGAACACCAGAGCCGCTGCCGACAGGGTCTCGCTGCGCATGATCGGCAGGCCGACCCAGACCAGCGGAACGTTCTTGTCGCGGAAAGCGCTCGCGACTTCCTCGACTCTCTTGGCGTAGATATCGTTGAACGGCTTGGACAGGGGCTCGATGCCGCCCTCGACGCGCAGTTTCTGGTTGTCGTTGATGCCAATCTGGATCACCGCCAGATCGAAATGCTGCGGGCCTTCGAGCAGCGCCGCCGCCGCCTTCGGCCAGTCGTAGAAATCGTCGCGCACGAGACCGGTGTCTTGACGGGTCTTGTTGACGATGGCGACGCGCGGATCGCCGGCGAAAGCCTCGGCCAGGCCCTGCGCCAGCAATCCCGCCTCGCTGTCGCCGATCACCGCGACGAAAAAACTCGGCGCCGGCCGCGCGACGGCGGGGCCGGCGCGGCCGGCGGGCGCGGCGGACGAAGGGGCGGGATTTGGGGTTGCGCGCGCGGCGGGTTTTGGCCGATGCGCCGGCCGGTGTTTTTGCGGCCGGGGCTGCGGCGCGCGATGGCCGCCGAACAGCGAACTGAAGAAATCCGAAACGGCGTCCTGCGCCTGCGCCGGCGGCGCTCCCGCCGGGCCGATCAGCAGGGCCGCCAGAACCAGCGCGAGACCGGCGCGAACCAGACGGGATCGGGACGTTTGCTGTCGGGGCGGGTGCGGCATGACGCCAAGACTAGAGGATTTTCAAGTTTCGTGGAAACATGAAAATGTTCCGGACTTTCATTCGTAAGCGTCGCTCCGGCGCCGTTCACTCGTCGGGCTTGAAATTCCAAGGCATCAGCGCCTCGATTTCCTTGTTGGGCCATCGGTTGGCGATTCGCTCCAGGGTCTGTTTGGCCCAGGCGTTGGGATCGACGCCGTTCAT
>NZ_CAIUXT010000250.1 GCF_903903185.1 uncultured Rhodoblastus sp. | reverse complement strand
TGATCAAGGCGCTCAGAAAGCGCCTTGAGAACCGTCACCGGATCCGATACATGCTCGAAAACATTTGATGCGAATATAAATTGATACGTACTTGGCTGATCTGGGGACTTTCCTGCATTCAAATCATCAACGAATATTTGCCCGTTAGGAAATATTCGCCTTAGCACATCTCCATCTCCGCCGAAGTCCAGAGCTGTGCAATTTCTGGGAAGTTCTGGATATACATCAATCAGATCTATGTTTTCAATAATTCGGTTGACATAATAGGAAGACAGCGGGTCTTCAAAGTCATGTATCAAACCGGCATAATATGGTTCTAAAGAAATACGGACCTTATTGTATTCTTCTCCTCTGTAATTCGTATATAATTTTGTTGCCTCTTCATCAGCAAGTCCTCGCTGGTAGAAAACAAACTCGCATGATCGACAATAACGAACCTGTGTAGTTGATTGTTCCAGTCCGCAAGTTTGCACGACGAACGGAGCAATGACGGCCGGTCTGCCGCTGGTCGCGCCGTTGCAAATTGGGCAATTTATGCGTTCCATTGCTTCCGTCTCCCTGTACGCCCTTGGCGTCATCGCAGATGATGATTGAGTATTGAGGGCGGCGTAATATTCAGGTTTTGAACCAAACGAAGTCGCATCAAACCCCCGAGAGTAGTCGTACCACGACGATCGATGGCGCGAAACATCGAACGAACGGCGCCTTGTTTTGAAAAAGGGCGGCGCTATCAGCGTCCGTTAAACGCCGAATCAAGGCGGTCAACGAACATCTTGCGGATTTCTCCTTCGAGTCGAGCCCGGAAATTCAGGCATCCGACCGCGAATTCCCCCTTTCGGCGCGCCGACGGGCTGGTGCAACGGGCCGCAATCCTGCAAACGCGACAAGCTGGTCTTCACCAACGTATCCATGGCGATGGATCGTAATCCTGGGATCTATTGCGATAAACGGCTTCGGATGAGGGCCGCGGAGACTCCCCGCGCGGGCTTGTCCGAGCCCTGGCGACCTCGCCCGAACTGGAGCCGGTCAGCACCACCTTGGTATTCTCCAGGCCATTCTCCTGCACCAGCTTGTAAAGGATCGCGGCATTTTGAGGCGAGATGCGCACGCAGCCATGCGATGCGGGTTTGCCGAGATTCTTCACCTCGAAAGTGCCGTGGATGGCATGGCCGTCTTTCATGAAGAAAACCGCATGGGGCATGGGAGCGTTGTCATATTCTTTGCTATACCAGATTTCGTTCATGGACGTCGCGGTATAGGTTCCCGATGGCGTTTCATATCCTGTCCGGCCCGTCGATACCGGCCATCGATATCTTTCTGCCCCATCCAGAAAAACCGTCATTTGCTGACTGTTCTTGTCGATTTGGACGAGGATTGGGGACTTGTTGGCGCCGAAGAAGCCGGAGCCCGCGCGCGCCATCGCCGGAAAGACGACCAACGCCACTTGAATGGCGGCCAAAACAAAAGAAATTCTCTTCAATCGATGGAAGGATTTGCGCATAGGCTCTCCCCTGCTCCCGTTAATCGGCCCCGATGCTCCAATTGGAATGTTAAAGCAGTGACGGCCGCGTAGCCAGAGCAATATGCAAAAAAGTGGACGCCTGTTTTTCGCAAAAAACATTGCAAAATCAAAGGAATCCAGAGCCGATTGCCTTTATCGAAACAGGGCTCTCTGTCGATGACTTCGACCATCGGTCTCCGCCCCTATTTCGGGAAGAAGTGATCCGAGGCGCTTGCCTTTGTCACTTTGCCGCCGCCCGCCTCATCCTGCGCGGTGAAAGTCACCGGAATCGCCTCGGCCGGCTTCATGCCCGGCGGCGCGCTGACCAGCACGCGCAATTCCAGCGTCTGGTCGGGCCCCACCGTCACGGTCGAACCGGCGCCCTCGCCGACGATATCCAGTTGCAGACCGGGCGCGCCGGCCACCGACAGCGCGACCTTGCGATCCGCCGCCTGCTTGTTGAGCAGACGTACGGTAAAACCGTTGCGTACGCCGCCATCCACCGTCGCCACGGCCAGCGGATTGCGGTCGTGCAGCACATTGACGCCGAGATCGGCGCGCGTCGCCAGCTGGTAGAGCATCACCGAGCCGACCAGAGCCATGATCGCCGGATAGAGCAGCGTGCGCGGACGGATCGGGCGGTAGATCGGGGCCAGCCCTTCGGAGCGGCGCTGCACATTGATGTCGTTATCGTAATAAATGAGATGCGGCGCCCGCCCGATTTCCTTCATCACATTGTCGCAGGCGTCGATGCACAGCCCGCACTGGATGCAGCCGAGTTGCGAGCCCTTGCGAATATCGACGCCGGTAGGGCAGACCGCGATACATTGCAGGCAATCGATGCAGTCGCCGGCTTTTTCGCCCCTATCGCGGGCGTGGGCGGCCTTTTTCACCGACAGGCGCGGCTCGCCGCGATCGCGCTCATAGGTAACATTGAGCGCCCATTCGTCGGTCATCGCCGCCTGGATGCGCGGCCAGGGGCAGATGTAGATGCAGGTCTGCTCGCGCAGATGGCCGGCGAAAACATAAGTGGTGAAAGTCAGAATGGCGATCCAGAGATAGGCGATCCCCGGCGCCTGAAAGGTCAGCAATTGCCGCACCAATGTCGGCGCGTCGTTGAAATAGAGCACCCAGGCGCCGCCGGTCCACCAGGCGATCATGAGCCATAAAAAGTGCTTGGTCGCGACCTCGCGGAGATGGGGGAGCGTCCAGCCCTTCCTGTCCTTGACCATGCGGTCGCGGCGGTCGCCCTCGACCCAGCGCTCCACGGCGTAGAACAGGTCCGTCCAGACCGTCTGCCAGCACAGATAGCCGCACCAGATGCGCCCGGCCACCGCATTCATCAGAAACAGCGTCATGGCGGCGAGGATCAGCAAGCCGGTGAAATAATAGACTTCCTGCGGCCAGAGTTCGATGAAGAAGAAATAGAAGCGCCGATGCGGCAGATCGACCAGCACCGCCTGATTGGGCAGGTTCGGGCCACGATTCCAGCGCACGAAGGGCAGGATGTAATAGACGCCGAGGGTGAAGACCAGCAGCGCCCATTTGATGTTGCGAAACGTGCCGTGCGTCGCCTGCGGATAGACTTTCTTGCGCGAGACGTAGAGCGGTCCGGTGATGATGGTGTCGTCTGGCATCGGAGCATCCTGACGCGGCGCCAGCGGGCGCGCGATTCAGAACAGGCTTGCGCCCCTTGCGGGCCGCCGCATTGATCCGGCGCAGACTAGATGAAATTTCTCCTATCTTAAAAAATATTTTCAGCGGCCCGAGCCGGATAGCCGGCCTCGGCGATGGCTCGGGCGACGCCGGCCGGATCAATGAGGGCGGGCGTCACCGTCACGGCGCCGGTCGGCAGATCGACATTGACCTCCGCTTGCGGCGCAAGCGCGTGAATCGCCTTGGTCACCCGCGCGGCGCAACGCTCGCAGCTCATGTTTTCGACGGCGAAGACGGTGTTTTCAGGTTCCGGCATTCTCAAGCCTCCCTCGTTCGGTTGAAGTGGAAAAATGGCGCAGGCGCAGGGCGTTGGCCAGCACAAACAGGCTCGAACAGGCCATCGCCGCCGCCGCCAGCGACGGATCGAGCAAAATTCCGGCCAGCGGATAAAGCGCGCCCATGGCCACCGGAACCAGCAGGATATTATAGCCAAAGGCCCAGAACAGGTTCTGCTCGATATTGCGCAAGGTCGCGCGGGAGATCGCGAAGGCGGTCGCCACCTTGCGGAGATCCGACCCCATCAGCACGACCTGGGCGCTGTCCACGGCAATGTCGGTCCCTGCCCCCATGGCGATGCCGACAGCGGCGGCGGCGAGCGCCGGCGCGTCATTGACGCCATCGCCGACAAAGGCGACCGGCCCGTCTTTCGCCAGCGCACGCAAGGCCGCGACCTTGCCCTCGGGCCTGCGGCCCGCGAAAACTTCGTCGATCCCTAGAATTTTCGCCACGGCGCGGGCGGTCGCCTCGCGGTCGCCGGTGATCAGAACCGTTTTGAGGCCGAGCGCGCGCAAGGCGTCGAGCGCCGCCGGCGACTCGGGGCGCGGCGTATCGGACAGGACGCAGAGGCCGGCGGCCTTGCCGGCGACGCTGACAAAAAAGCAGGAGGCGCCCTGCCCCGCCAGTTCCTCAGCCTGTTTTTCCAGACCGCCAGCATCGGCGCCAAGGCTCGCCAGAAACTCCGCCGAGCCGACGCCGATCTTTTTTCCGTCGATCTCGCCAAGGACGCCGAGACCGGGACGCGTGGCGAAATTTTCAACTTCGGGCAGATGGAGGTTACGGGCGCGCGCCGCCTCGTTCAACGCGCGTCCGAGCGGATGTTCCGATTTGCTCTCGACCGCCGCCGCCAGCGCCAGCAGGCGGGATTCTTCAAAACCATCGGCGGCGATGAGGCGGGTCAGCGCCGGTCTGCCCAAAGTCAAGGTGCCGGTCTTGTCGAAAGCAACGGTTTTCACGCCGCACAAGGTCTGCAAGGCGTCGCCCTGGCGGAAAATCACGCCCAGTTCCGCCGCGCGGCCGGTTCCGGTCATCAAGGCGGCGGGCGTGGCGAGGCCCATGGCGCAAGGACAGGCGATGATCAGCACATTGACTGCGCCGACCAGCGCCAGAGCCAGCGCCGGCTGCGGCCCGAAAACCAGCCAGAGCGCGAAAGTCGCCAGCGACAGCGCCAGAACCGCCGGCACGAAACGCGCCGTCACCTTGTCGGCCAGCGCCTGGATCGGCAGGCGCGCGCCCTGCGCGGTCTCGACCATCCTGACGATTCCGGACAGCACGGTATCGCCGCCGACATTTTCCGCCCTCAGCGCCAAGGCGCCGGCAAGATTGAGTGTGCCGCCGATCGCCGCCGCGCCGGGCCGTTTCGCAACGGGCAGCGATTCGCCGGTGACGAGGCTTTCATCGACATGGCTCGCGCCCTCGACGACCACGCCATCGACCGGGATTTTTTCGCCCGGCCGCACCTCGACGACATCGCCGATTCGCACCTCCTCAATCGCTAGATCGAGGATTTCGCCGCCACGCCGCACATGGGCGATTTTGGGTTGCAGCCGCGCCAGCTTGCCGATGGCGTCGGCGGCGCGGCCCCGCGCGCGCGCCTCCAGCCAGCGCCCGAGCAGAATGAAGGCGACAATCGTCGCCGCCGATTCGAAATAGGAGTGGCGCGTCCCTATTGGCAGGATTTCCGGGGCGAAAGTCGCAATCAGCGAATAAAGGTAAGCCGCGCCGGCGCCGAGCGCGACGAGGGCGTTCATGTCGGGCGCGCCCCGCCGCAGCGAAGAAAAACCGAGGGTGAAAAACCGTCGCCCCGGCCAGAACAGGATCAGCGTGGTCAGCAGGGCGGAGGCGATCATCACGCTCTGGTGGCCGAGCGTGTCATGCAGCAGCGTTTCGAAGGCCGGCGACATGTGGCCGCCCATCTCGAGCAGCATCACCGGCGCGGCGAGCAAAGCGGCGAGCAGGAATTTTTGCCGCAGGGCCTTTGTTTCTGCCGCCCGCACGGCGAAAGGGTCCGGCGCCTGCGCGCCGAGCGGGCTTGGCTCGTAGCCCTCCTCGCGGATCGCGGCAGCCAGCGCCGGATAATCGACGGCGCCGTCGAGCGCCTCGACAAAGGCGCGCTCGGTGGCCAGATTGACCCGGACATCAAGCACGCCGCGCTGGTTTTTGAGCGCTTTCTCGACATGGGCGACGCAAGCGCCGCAGGTCATGCCGCCAACCCCGATCTCGAAATGCGCGAGGCGCGGCTCAAACCCCTCCTCTTTGACCCGCGCCGCCAGATCGGCGAAATCGGTCTGCGGAGTCAGCGTCAGGTCGGCGCGCTCGCCGGCGAGATTGACGCGCGCGTCCAGCACGCCCGGCGCAGCTTTGAGCGCCTTTTCGACATGGGCGACGCAAGAGGCGCAGGTCATGCCGCCGACATGCATGGCGAAGGCCTCGCCGGCGAGGGGGGCAGGGCGATGCAGTTTGGCTTGCAGGGTCATTATTGAAACATGTGGGGCTTATCGGCGCGAGGTTCAACCGGCGCGCCTCAATGCGAATGTCCTTGCTGGACCGCTGTCATTGCGAGGAGCCATAGGGCGCACTTCGCGCGCCCGTCGTCTCGACGGACGCTCGTCGCAAAGCGCCGAGCCATGGCGAACCGGCAGTCCAGTGGTTTCAGGAAAAGGGAGGCGCCTCATGGTTCCTCCGACGATGCAGGGACGATACTAAGTATTTCAAGATGAACAAGAATCTGTTATAATTGCCTTCGGATTGAACGGCGGGGCCCGGAGGCTTGATTCGGGACACCGGGTTTTTGTCGCAAGCGCATCGGGGCGAAATCGCATGGACCGGGTCAAATCTTGCGCCTTCGCGTTGAGCGCCGTTTTCTTCTCCCTTACCGCCTCGGCCGCGTCCGCGGCGCCGGATGCCGCGCTGGTCGCGAGGGGCGAAAATCTCGCGAGAGCGGGCGACTGCGTCGCCTGCCATACCACGCCGGGCCGAGCGCCTTACGCCGGGGGCGAGGCGATCAACACGCCGTTTGGGCCAATTTATCCCCCCAACATCACGCCCAACAAGCTCCATGGCATTGGCGCCTGGAGCGACGACGAATTCTATCGCGCTATGCATGAGGGAATCGGCAAGCACGGCGAATATCTCTACCCCGCCTTTCCCTATCAATGGTTCACCAAAGTCTCGCGCGAGGACGTCGACGCGATCCGCGCCTACCTTCAGACAGTCCGGCCTTCGAGCACGCCTTCGAAGCCGACGCGCCTGATGTTCCCGTTCAACATCCGCGAGGGAATTCGCGCCTGGAACGATCTCTATTTCCGTCCCGGCGCCTTCGCCCCCGATGCGTCGAAATCCGAGGAATGGAATCGCGGCGCCTATCTCGTCGAGGGACTCGGCCATTGCGGCGACTGCCATACGCCCAAGGGCCTCGCGATGCAGCCTGTGACCTCGAAGGCTTTTTCGGGGGGCGAAATCGACGATTGGTATGCGCCCAACATCACCTCGGACAAGAGACGAGGCATCGGCCGATGGACCGAGGCGGAGCTCGCGCAAATTCTGAAGACCGGCGCGGCGCCCGGCAAGGGCGTCCTCGTCGGCCCGATGGCGCAGGTGGTTCACGACAGCCTGTCCCATCTCTCCGATGCGGACCTCCACGCCATCGCCGTTTATCTGAAAACCATTCCCGCGATATCGGACTATAAGGCCGATCGTCCGACCGGGGAGATCGGCCCGCACGCGTCGGGCGAGAGCGTCTATCTCGAATATTGCGTGTCCTGCCATCAGATCAACGGACAGGGGATCAAGGGCGCCGTTCCGGCCTTGGCGGGCAATGACCTCGTCCGCGCCAAGGGTCCGGAGGACGTCATCCGCGTGATCCTCGGCGGCCGGCTGGCGACGGGAACCTATGCGCCGATGCCGGCGCCGGGAGCCTACATGACGGACCAGCAGGTTGCCGACGTCACCGATTACGTGCGCAACGCGTGGTCCAACGCCGCTCCGGTGATCGAAAAGACGGGCCTCGTCGGCGACATAAGGGGCCAGACCGTCAGCACGATTTCGGGACCGGGCGCCATCGAAGAAGCGAACGATCCCTGCAAGACGAGCGAGGATGCGCCGCCCGTGCCGCCAATCGACGATCCCGGGATCGTCAAGGCGCTCTCGGCGATGACGGCGGAGACGATGCTTCCGAAGCTGCCGTCGCTGGTCGCGCGGGCGCGCGACGTCGCGCCAAAACTGTCGCAGGCCGACATTGTCAACGGGCTTACGCTCGCCTACTGCAAGACCCTGGCGCACAAGGCTTCGTTCCGGCAACCGCATGGGCGCGACCTGCTCAACCGCTTCAGCTGGCTCGTCTACAGCGAAATCGTCTCCAACGGCCACGAGTGAGGCGTTCTTCCGCGCTCCCGGCCGCTCGTCGCGGCCACTGGACAACGATCTCAATAAACCGCCTCTGTCACCGGCTGGGCGTAACAGGCGATGAGCAGGGAGAAGCGCGGCTTTTCCGGGTCGGTCCTGATGAAATCAAAACCACAAAATTGGCGGGCCGAGGCCCGGCGCCAAGAACTCTTGAAAGTCCCGGTTCGGCGACGCCTCGTCCATCCGGCCATACAGCGATCTAATGCGCAAATTCGAACAGAACGATTCGATGAGCCGCCGAATGAGCGCATATCTCATCGATCTTGATTCCATTCCCGTCATCCAACGACCGCATTCCGTCGAAGTCCCCGATTTCCCCCGCCACCCGGGATCTCGCGGAGTTCGCTCGAAGCCGACATTCGCCTGTCACCTCATTGCAACAGCCGCCCGGAAACAATGCCAAACAGCAACGACCGCTTGATTGCGCGATCAGCGGCAAATAGCTTGTTCTAACAACGAATTGATTGCAGCAGAAGTTCGTTAAATTTTCGCTGAGCGCCCGGCGCCGAAAGTCAGATGAATCATAATCGCGGCGCACTCCCATGCCTTCGCAAAGCCAGCGGCGAGCTGCATGGTCACAGTCGCAACAACTGGAATGGCGAAGCGATTGCGCTGAAGACCGGCGTCGCCGTCCCGGCGCTGCGCCGCCTTGCCCCCTTGCAAGCGTTCGCCGTTGTGCTTCTCCTTGCCGCCTGTTCGGTCGGCCCCAACTTCCTGACGCCCGAGGCGCCGGTGGCCGGTAAATGGCGCGAGGCCGGCAATCCTTCGGTCAACACGCGCAAGCAGGACTATCGGCGTTGGTGGTCGGCCTATCGCGACCCGACGCTCGATCGTCTCGTCGAAATCGCCTATGAGCAGAATCTGAGCCTGATGGAGGCGGGAGCGCGGGTCCTCAAGGCGCGGGCGAGTCTTGGCCACGCCGTTGGCGAACTCTATCCGCAGACGCAACAGCTTTCGGGCACGGGAGACTATTTCCGCCCGAGCACGACCGACGCGACCTCCAATCCCAACGACAACCTCGCCACACAGTTCTGGCGGGTCAATATCGGCGCCCAGGTCGCCTGGGAACTCGACCTGTGGGGCAAGTTCCGTCATGGCGTCGAATCGGCGGACGCCGCCTATCTGGCGTCGATCGCCTCCTATGACGACGTGCTCGTCACGTTGATCGGCGATGTCGCTTCCAACTACGTCGCCATCCGCACCCTGCAACGGCAGATCGCCATTGCGCACGACAATGTCGTCAAGCAGAAGATGGCGCTGCAGATCGCGCGCGACCGCTACCGGGGCGGCGCCACTTCGGAACTCGATCCGCTGCAGGCCGAAAACGTGCTGGCGCAGACCCAGTCCGCCGTGCCGCAACTGACGGCGCAGTTGCAGAAGGACGAGAACGCCCTGCGCGTCCTGCTCGGCATGACGCCGGAGTCGCTCGACGGCCTGCTCGTCCATGGCAGGGGCATTCCCGCGCCGCCGGCGCATGTCGCCGTCGGTATTCCGGCGGACCTGTTGCGCCGCCGTCCGGACGTGCGCGCCGCCGAACTCAAGGCTGCCGCGCAAAGCGCACAGGTCGGCATCGCCGAAGCCGATCTCTATCCGGCCTTTTCGCTCGGCGGCGCCTTCGGCACGCTGGTCAGCACGACCAATGGCAATCGCATCGGCCAATTATTCACCTCGCCGAGCCTGACTTTCGCCTTCGGTCCGTCCTTCAGCTGGCCGGTGCTCAATTACGGCCAGATCACCAATAATGTGCGCGTACAGGACGCCGAATTGCAGGCCCTGC
This sequence comes from uncultured Rhodoblastus sp., assembly GCF_903903185.1. GTDB lineage: Bacteria > Pseudomonadota > Alphaproteobacteria > Rhizobiales > Beijerinckiaceae > Rhodoblastus. The sequence goes on along the minus strand of NZ_CAIUXT010000250.1, from coordinate 41,761 downwards.
TGCTCGATTACAAGAACACCGTGCTGAAGGCGCAGCGCGAGGTCGAGGATGGCCTCGCCGCCTTCACGCAAGGGCGGCGACAGGTCGGCTACCTGAAGCGCAGCGCCGCCGCCGCGAGCCAGGCGCTCATCGTGGCGCTCCAGCAATACCAGCTGGGCTCGCGCGACTTCACCACCGTGCTGACCGCCGAGCAGAATCTCTATCAGGCGCAGAACAATCTGGCCGTCGCCGAGGGCAATCTCTCGGTCAGCCTGACGACGACCTACCGCGCCCTGGGCGGCGGCTGGCAGATCCGGGAAGGCAAGGAATTCGTGGACGACGCCAACGCTCGGGAAATGCGCGCGCGCACCAATTGGGGGGACGTGCTGCCGCCGGCGGGTCAACCGCAACCCCCGACGCCCGGGCTTCCCGGCCCGTCCGACATCGGCCCGACCGTGAGGCTGCCGCAATGGTGAACGCCATCCAAAAATTCCCGAATTTTTCCGCGAAAAAAGCGGCGCTCGCCGCTCTCGCGTTGTTCGCCGCACCGGCCGCTTTCTTGTCGCTCAATCCGGCGCAGGCCGGGGAGGCGATCGCGGCGCCCACCGAGCCGCCATCCATTCCGGTCGTCCTGCCCAAGGTCGAGACCGTCAACGAGACCCTGACGGCCACCGGCAACGCCGAGGCGGTCGCCCAGGTCATGCTCGTCGCCCGCGTGCCCGGCTATCTCGAAAAGATCCATTTCGAGGACGGCGCGATCGTCAAGAAGGGCGATCTGCTGTTCACCGTCCAGCAGGACCAGTACAAGGCGCAATTGCAGCAGGCGCAGGCCCAGCTCGAAGCGGCGAAGGTTGCGCGCGACCATGCCCATCTGGAGGTTGGGCGCTTCACGGCGCTGCTCGCCAGGCACGCGACGTCGCAGGTCGAAGTCGATCACTGGGTCTATGAGGAAAAATCCGCCGAGGCCAATATTCTGGGGGCGCAGGCGCAGGTCGAGATTGCGAAGCTGAACCTGTCCTACACCGAGGTCAGGGCGCCCTTCGACGGCCAGATGGCCCGGCATCTGATCGACGTCGGCAACCTGGTCGGCGCGAGCGCCCCGAGCGCCAGTCTCGCCCAGATCACCCAACTCGATCCGATTTATATCGTCGCCAACATCAGCTCGCAGCAGGCCTTGCAGATCCGCGCCAATCTCGACCAGCGCCGCCTGACCCTCCAGCAATTGCACAAGATTCCGATCGATGCGGCGCTGTCCGACGAGACCGGCTTTCCCCATCGCGGCATGATCGACTATGTCGCCCCGGCGATCGATCCTTCCACCGGCACGCTTTATGTGCGCGGCCTGTTGAAAAACCCCAACCAGACCCTGCTTCCCGGCGTTTTCGTCAAAGTGCGGCTGCCGATGGGCAAGGTCACCAAGAGCGCGCTGCTGGCGCCGCAAAGCGCCTTGCAGGAAGATCAGGGCGGGCGCTATCTGCTGGTGGTCGGCGACGACGACATCGTCCAGAAACGCTACGTCCAGCTCGGCGCCCTGGTCGGCACGCTCCAGGTCATCGAGAGCGGGCTCGACCGCAACGACCGGATCGTCGTCGGGGAACTCTGGCGGGTGTCGCCGGGCGTCAAGATCGCGCCGAAGCCGGCCAAGGTTGACGAATAAAGCTGGGCGCAAGGACAAAAGCCGATGATCTCGAAATTTTTCATCGAGCATCCCGTGCTGGCGAATGTGCTGGCGATCGTGCTCGTCGTCATCGGCGCGGTATCTTTGTACCGTCTACCCGTTTCAGAATATCCCAATGTCGTGCCGCCGACCGTGCAGGTCACGGCGAGCTATGCCGGCGCCAGCGCCCAGACCGTCATCAACACGGTGGCCCTGCCGATCGAGACCCAGGTCAATGGCGTCGATCGCATGCTGTACATGGAGTCGACCAGCGCGCCGGACGGCACCTACAGCCTGACCGTCACTTTCGAAATCGGCACCGATCCGAACATCGCTCAGGTGCTGGTGCAGAACCGCGTGCAGCTGGCGCTGGCTTCGCTGCCCCTGGCGGTTCAGTCGCAAGGCGTCAGCGTCCAGAAGAAAAACACCGCCATCCTGCAGATCGTGACGCTGGAATCGCCGGAAGGCAAATATGACGGGCTGTTCCTGAGCAACTACGCGACGATCAACCTGATCGACGCCCTGGCGCGCCTGCCCGGCGTCGGCAGCGTCAAGGTGTTCGGCGCCGGCACTTACTCGATGCGCATCTGGATGGATCCGGACAAGCTACGAGCCTACAATCTCGAGCCGAAGGACGTCATCCTCGCCATCAAGGAGCAGAACCAGAATATCGCCGCCGGACAGATCGGCATGCCGCCGGCGCCGGCGGATACGCCGTTCCAGTATACGATCGACGTGAAGTCCCGGCTCGACCAGCCGGAGGAATTCGCCAGCATCGTTCTCAAGAACCAGACGGCGCAGGGCGGCCGGCTGATCCATCTCGGCGATGTCGCGCGCATCGAACTCGGCTCGCAGACTTATGCCCAGGATTTCAGGGTCAATGGCAAGCAGGCCGCCGGCATCGGCATCTACCAGACGCCGGAAGCCAATTCGCTGCAGGTTGGCAATGAGGTCAAGGCGCTGATGGCGCAGATGGCGAAGCGCTTCCCTGAGGGCATGCGCTACGCTGTGCCTTATGACACGACGATCTTCGTCACGGACTCGATCTCCGAAGTCTATCGCACGCTCTACGAGGCGGGCATTCTGGTCCTGATCGTGATCCTGGTTTTCTTGCAGAATTTCCGCGCGACCCTGGTGCCGGCGACGACCGTGCCGGTCACCATCATCGGCGCTTTCGCCGGCATGGCGGCGCTGGGCTTCACGGTCAATCTCTCGACCCTGTTCGGCATCGTGCTGGCCATCGGCATCGTCGTCGACGACGCCATCGTCATCGTCGAAGGCGTGACCAAATACATCGAGCAGGGCCTGTCGGGCCACGACGCCGCGATCAAGGCGATGGACGAATTGTTCGGCCCGATCATCGGCATCACCCTGGTGCTGATGGCGGTGTTCATTCCTGCGGCTTTCGTGCCGGGCCTCACCGGCAACATGTTCGCGCAATTCGCACTGGTAATCGCCGTCACTGCGCTGATCAGCGCGGTCAACGCCGCGACCCTGAAGCCGACCCAATGCGCGCTGTGGCTGCGCGAACCGGTTCCACTCGAAAAGCGCAATTTCTTGTTCCGCGCCTTCAACAATCTCTACGACCCGATGGAGCGCGGCTATACGGCGTTCATCGCCCGCATGGTGCAGCGCAGCGGCTTGATGGTGATCCTGGCGCTGATCGTCTCGGGGCTTGGTTTCTGGGGGCTCAGCCGCATCCCGACGGCGTTCATTCCGATCGACGACCAGGGCTATCTGATGATCGCCCTGCAATTGCCCGAAGGCGCCTCCGCCGGACGGACGACGGCTTCGCTCGAAAAAGCCACCGCCGCCGCGCTGAAAATTCCCGGCGTCGATCAGGTCATCTCGATCGGCGGTCTTTCCGTGCTCGACAACAGCGCCGATCTGTTCAATTCAGGCGTCGCCTGGGTCATGCTGAAGCCCTTCGACGAGCGGCTCAAGGCCAGGGACCAGGATCTGCTCTCCATCTACAAGAGCCTGGCGGCGGCCGTCGCCTCGCTGCCCGACGGCAAGGCCTATGTGCTGCCGCCGCCGGCGATCCAGGGCATCGGCAACGCCGGCGGCTTCCAGATGCAGGTCGAACTGCTCGGCGGAAGCACCGATTTCCAGAAGCTCGGCAATCTGACCGACCAGATGGTCTCGGAGGCCGCCAAGGACCCGGCGCTGCAGAACGTGCTGACGACATTCCGCAACAACGCGCCGCATATCACGCTGACGGTCGACCGCGACCGCGCCCAGACCCTGCGCGTCAGCGTCGGCGACATTTTCGCGACGCTTACCGATTATATCGGATCGACCTATGTCAACCAGTTCAACAAATTCGGCCTGTCACTGCAGATCTATGTCCAGGCGGATTCGAAATTCCGGATGAATCCCGAAGATTTGCTCAATCTCCATGTCCGCAGCCAGGACGGAAACATGGTGCCGCTCGGCTCGGTCGCCCATCTGGGTCCAGCGGTCTCGCCGGCGCTGATCACCCAGTATAACCTCTACCCATCCTCGACCATCATCGGCGCGCCGGCGCGCGGCTTCAGTTCGGGCCAGTCGCTCGACGCGATGGAGGCCATCGCCAGGCGCGTGCTGCCCAGCGACGTCGCCTATGAATGGACCGCTATGTCCTATCAGGAGAAGATCACCGGCAATCAGCTTTATATCACCTTCGCCCTGTCGATCCTGCTGGTCTATCTCGTGCTCGCCGGCCAGTACGAGAGCTGGATCCTGCCTCTCGCCGTGCTCGCGGCGGTGCCGCTGGCCTTGCTCGGCCCGGTGATCGCGCTGACCGCACTTGGCGCGGCAAACAACCTTTACACCCAGATCGGCCTGATGCTGCTGATCGCGCTCTCGGCGAAGAACGGCATTCTGATCGTCGAAATGGCGCGGGAACATCGCCTGGTGCTCGGCAAGTCCATTCCCGAGGCCGCCGTGGAGGCGGCGCGCACCCGGTTCCGTCCGATCCTGATGACCTCCTTCGCCTTCATCCTTGGCGTGCTGCCGCTGGTGCTGGCGACGGGCGCCGGCGCCAATGCGCGCAAGTCGCTCGGCATCAGCGTGTTCAGCGGCATGATCGCCTCGACCTGCCTCGCGGTGTTGTTCGTTCCCTCGTTCTTCGCCGTTCTGCAACGGTTCGAGGAATCCCGAAAGAGCTCAAAAAAGCAGGTGAAAACCGAATTGCCGGATCCTGAACCCGTTGTGTCCAACGACGCCTGAGCTGGAGACGCGCCTCGGCAGCCTTGCTCGACGCGCCCCTCGCCGCCGGACGCGCTCGATTGACCGGCTTCGCGGGTGATACGTCGACGCGCGCGCGCTTTAAGGCTGCGCCCGTGGAAGGTCGCCAAGGGGTATCCTTCGCAGGACCCGCGCCGGGGCTAAAGCCGGGAGAGGACTGAGCGGCGGACGCGTCACCGCGAGACCGAAAGCAGTCACGGTAGAGTTTTCTCCGATCCGATTGAAAATAGTTCTGAAGGGATGCGGAATTTCGTGCGTTGCGGACAAAAAAGTCCGGTCGATCTCGTGGCTCCCGCAAACGCAATCAAAGTTATTTGCCGAGCGTTTCTCCCCACATTTCGCGGCCACCGGATGGTTTCGTCTCTCAGCTCATGACGCTTTTCCTTTGTCGAAAGCAGAGCAAAAGGCCACACGAAATCAATAGGCCGCCTCCGTCACCGGCTGGGCGTAATAGGCGTTGAGCAGGGAGAAGCGCGGCTTTTCCGGGTCGGTCTTGATCGCGGCGCGGCCGTGCCAGCTTGAGCGCAGCAGATTATATCTCGGGTGGATCACCACGAAGGCGGCGCCGCTGTTGGGCAGGAAGGGCATGGTCTTTTCCTCGACCAGGCCATAGGTTTTCCAGTGGAAGACGCCGAGCGGCGAGATTTTGTAGAGCGTCGTGCCGAGATCGACCTGGCTGTCGTCCTCCGGCATATAGACCAGCATGGTCAGCACCTTCCGGCGGGTGTCGGGATGCGGCTTGATCGCATAGCCGTCGAAATCGAGATAGGCCACCGGGCGCGGATACATTTTGACCGGCCAGCCCTCGTGGCTGCCCTTCTCGCGCAGGCGAAAACCCTCGTCGAGGATTTGCCGCAACGCCGCTTCGATTTCCGCCGAAGCCAGCACATCGGAAACCAGTTTCCAAAGGCGCCGCCGCTCGTCGTCGCCGGCGTCGCAGGAGCCGTCGAACATGGTGAATTGCCGGCGGGTGTTTTCGCGGTTGAGCTGCACGTAATTGGTTGGCTCGGGCTTTTTGGCGAGCAATTCGCGATAAAAATCCTCGGGCCAGAATTTGTCGAAAGATATATGCGGATAGGGTTTCGAGAAAACCCGCGCCGCAAGCAGCGACTTTACCGCATGTGCGACCAGTTCCTCGTAACGCGAGTCGCTCGCGCTACGCCTTATCAAAACCGAATTGACACCCATCTTCGTCGCGCCCCAAGGAAAACCGATTCTTACAGGATTTGCCGCTTTCAGACAAAGGGCCGGGATATCGCGACCCATTGTCGCGCCCGGCCCTCTGGGTCGGCGTTGAGCGTGATGTCGGTGACCACCGCCGCGCTGTCGGCCCCGGCGCGCAAAACTTCAATGCCACGCTCGGGCGTCAGGCCGCCAATCGCCACCAGAGGCAGGTCGCCGATCTTGCGCTTCCACTCCCCGATCCGCTCCAGCCCCTGCGGCGCCCAGGGCATTTTCTTCAATATCGTCGGAAAGATTGGCCCGAGCGCGACATAATCGGGTTTTTGCGCCAAAGCGGTCTCGAGTTCGGCCTCGTCATGGGTGGAAAGGCCGAGTTTGATCCCCGCGCGGCGAATCGCCGGCAGATCGGCGGCCAAAAAATCCTGCTGGCCGAGATGGACGAAATCGCACCCCAGATCGATGGCGAGGCGCCAATAATCATTGACCACCAGTTGCGCGCCGGCGGCGGCGCAGAGCGTTTTGGCGGCGGCGATCTGCGCGCGCAATTCGGCCTCGTCCATTTCCTTGATGCGCAATTGCACGAGCCGCGCGCCCTGGGGCAACAGTCGGGTGAGCCAGTCGAGCGAATCGACGATGAGATAGAAAGGATCGAGTTTCATGTGAAGGCTTTTCCCAGCACGGGCGTCGAGGGCGCGGCCATGTCGCGCGGCTCGATGGTCTGGGCGAGAAAGGCCCCGCGTCCGGCCTCGCAGGCGGCCTTGAAGGCGCGCGCCATGGCGACGGGGTCGCCGGCCCGGGCGATGGCGGTATTGAGCAGCACCGCGTCATAGCCAAGCTCGAAAGCCTGCGCCGCCTGCGACGGCGCCCCGAGCCCGGCGTCGATCACCAGCGGCACGCCGGGAAAATGCGCGCGCAAGGCCCGCAGGCCGAACAGATTGTTGAGCCCCCGCCCCGAACCGATCGGCGACCCCCAGGGCATCAGCACCCGGCAGCCGGCGTCGAGCAGTTTTTCGGCGACGACCAGATCCTCGGTCATGTAGGGAAACACTTCAAACCCCTCGGCGCAGAGGATTTTGGCGGCCTCGACCAGCCCGAACACGTCGGGCTGCAAGGTGTCCTCCTCGCCAATCACTTCGAGCTTGATCCAGGGCGTGGCGAAAAGTTCGCGCGCCATTTGCGCGGTGGCGACCGCCTCCTTGACCGTGCGGCACCCGGCGGTATTGGGCAACACGCGCAGGTTTTGCGCGCGGATCAGGCCCCAAAAGCTTTCGCCGGCCCGCCCGCCCCCGGCCTCGCGGCGCAGCGACACGGTGACGACCTCCGCCCCCGACGCCGAAAGAGCCTCGGCGAGGATCGCCGGCGAAGGATAAAGCGCCGTGCCGACCAGCAGCCGCGAATGCAGCGCGACATCGTAGAAATGCAGCCGGTCGTCGGCGGGCGCGGCGTTCAGTTCAGCCGCCAAGATCAACCCCCTTGCCGGGGCGTCAGGATTTCGACGCGGTCATGCTCGTCAAGCGCCGTCGCCGCCCGCTCTTTCGCGCGAACGAATTGCTCGTTGACCGCCGTGGCGACGAGTTCGGCCGGATAGTCGAGTTCGGCGATCAGCGCGTCGAGGTTGCGCGCGCGCACCTCAAGAGGCTCGCCGTTGACGTTCAGTCTCATCCATCACCTCCGGGAAATAAGCATCGTCGAACACCACGCGCGCGGCTCGGCTGGCCAGCGCGGGAGAAAGCAGGAAACCGTGCCGGTACAGGCCGTTCAGATAAAGCCGGCGCCCCTTTCGCAACAGGCGCGGCAGGTTGTCGGCAAAGCTCGGGCGCACGTCGGAGCCGGTCTCAACGACTTCCGCCTCGGCGAAAGCCGGATGCAAAGCGAAGGCCGAATTGACCAGTTCGACCAGCGAACGCGCCGTGACCCGCGCGCGCTCCTCGTTCTCGATCATCGTCGCGCCGACCATGAAGGTCCCGTCGGGACGCGGCACGATATAGACCGGATGGCGCGGATGCAGCATCCGCACCGGCCGCGAAAGGCGGATATCGGCGGAGCGCAGCACCATCATCTCGCCCTTGACGCCGCGCAAACCGGCAAGATCGGGCCTCGCCGCAAAGCCCCGGCAATCGAGGGTCCAGTCGACATTATCGGGCAGGTCTGCCGCATCGACGCCGCAGCGAAACACCACATTGGGCTCTACCGCGAGCAACCGGACCAGTTCCGCCATGGCGTCGCGCGGCGCCAGATGCGCTTCCTCGGCAAAATAAAGCGCCGTTTCGAAATTCCCGGCCAGATCGGGCTCAAGCTCGGCCAAGGCCGGCCGGTCGAGCGTCACAAAATGGCTGGTGCGCCGGGAAAACTGAAGCAGTTCGGAACGGTCGCGGGGCCGCGCCACCACGAGGCTGCCGCGACGCTGCGCCACCGGAACGATTTGCGTCCAGAATTCGAGCGCCTCGGCGCCGAGGCGCGCGACGATTGGCTCCGTGCTTTCGGCCTCGCACCAGGGCGCGATCATGCCGCCGGCGAAATAGGAGCAGCCAAGCCCGGGCTTGGCGGATTTTTCGACGATTTCGAGCGCGAGGTCGCGGTTTTGCGCGCGCGCGACGCGGAGCAGTTCGAAAGCGGCGGTCAGTCCCGCCGCGCCGGCGCCGATCACCCGGATGCGCATGTCGCCCTCGTCTTCCTCCGCCAACCGATGCGGGACGCGGATGGCGAGGGGAAGGGCGGCGAAGCGAAAAAACTCCGGGTCGCGCCATCCCTCCGCCAGTCCGAACTGGATCAGGTCTTAAGGGTCGCCGGGCCGCCGAATAGTCTTCGGCTCGCCAGCCTCTCAGCCCCCTGCCGGGGTTCCCCTTGGCTATAGAGAAACTTATGTGTCGTGACCGGTGTCCGCGTCAAGAGGCAGTCTGGCGCCGGCTTTGCGTGATTTGAGCGCAGTGACCCGCCGGTCCCTTACGAAGTCTTTCAAAAACGCCCGGCGACATGCTAGAATTTCCAAATGAGGACAAATATGGCGGCGACCGGACAAGAGAGCAGCAGCGCGACCGCGGAGCGAATTGTCGCGAAGCCGACGTATGACTGGAAAAACGGCGCTCTCGCCCGGCTGGTGCGCGGCAAATTGCGCGAGGTCGAATTGCGCCCGACCCGCCAGAGGGTCAGCCTCGCCAGCCTGCTGTTCGTCGCCGGCGACCGCCACGTCACCGTGGACCAGCTTTTCGCCGAGGCCAAGGCCTTGCGGATGCCGCTTTCGCGCGCCACGGTCTACAATACGCTGCACCAGTTCGTCGCCGCCGGCCTCGTGCGCGAGATCGCGCTTTACGGCTCCAAAGTCTGGTACGACACCAAGACCGGCTCGCATTGCCATTATTTCGACGAGGACGAGGCGGTGCTGTTCGACATGCCGGTCGATCTGACCTCCCAACTCAACATCACGCCGCCCAGGGGCAAGAAAATCGTCGGCGTCGATATCATCGTGCGGCTTGCCGACGACGGCGACGAAGGCCGCCTCGAAGGCTGACCGCCAGGAGCGCGGCGCGTCAATAGGCGTTTTTGGCTGTCAGAACCGCGAACGGCGTCCGGGCCAGGATCTTGATGTCCAGCCAAAGCGACCAATGGTCGATGTAATAAAGATCATGGGCGAGGCGCTGCTCGATCTTCTCGACCGTATCGGTTTCGCCGCGCCAGCCGTTGATCTGCGCCCAGCCGGTCATGCCCGGCTTGACGCGATGGCGCGCGAAATAACCCTCCACCGCCTGTTCGTAGATCATGCCGGCGGCCTTGGCCTTCATGGCGTGGGGACGCGGCCCGACCAGCGACAGATCGCCCTTGAGCACATTGAACAATTGCGGCAATTCGTCGAGCGAGGCGCGGCGGAGGAAGGCGCCGAATTTCGTCACCCGCGAATCGCCCCGGATGACGAGTCGGTTCGCGTCGGCGTCGCATTCCGCGACATGCATCGAACGGAATTTCAATGCGCCGAAAGACCGGTTATTGAAGCCATAGCGCGTCTGCACGAACAGCGCCGGACCGGGCGACGAAAATTTCACCCCAAGCGCCACCAACGCCAGCAGCGGCGACAGCACGACGATCAGCACCAGCGCCAGCGCTCGGTCGAACAGGCATTTCAGGGCGATCGACCCGTCGGACAAAGGCTTGTCGAACAAGGGCAGAAATGGAACGTCGCCAATCGGGCTATAGGCGCGCTCGCGCAGCGCAAGCTTGCCGCCGAGGGCGGAAATCCGCACATCCACCGGCAAAATCCATAATTGCCGCAGAACCTCCAGCAGCCGGTCTTCGGCATAGAGCGGCAGCGCGACGATCAGCAGATCGACCCTGGCTTCGCGACAAAAACGCTCCAGATCGGCAAAAGCGCCGAGAAACGGAAGCCCACCGGCGGCAACGCGCTGGCGCGGCTGGAGCCGGTCGTCGAAAACCCCGAGAATCCGCAGCGCGCCCCTGCCCGATTTCTCCACCCTGTCAATGGTTGCAAGCGCCCGCGCGCCGCCGCCGACGACCACCGTGCGGCGCGCGAGACGGCCCTCTCGCGTCCAGAGGGCCGTCCAATGCGCGAACAGGGCGCGCCCGAGCAGTCCCATGGCGAGGCCGAGGGCCAGCCAGCGCAGGCCCCAAGGCCGCAGCAGAGCCAGCCGGGTCGGGTCCGGCTCCGCCAGCACAAAAAATCCGGCCCAGGCAGCGAGCGCGGTGACGAAGGCGAGGAGGAGGCTGTAACCCTGGCGGGGAAAGTCGCCGGTCGCGCGGATCGTATAGGACCACCGCCGATGCAGCACGAGAATGCCGACCATGGTCGCCGCCGCGAGGCCGCAAGCGTCCAACGCCGCATCCGTTGGAGGGACGCCGGCGAGCGATGGCAAGGCCAGCAACCCGCTCAGCGGAAAATTAACGACATCGAACAACAACAGGGCGCCAACCACCAGCGGTTGCGAAATCCGCGATTTGACGAGCTCCGGCCCGCCGTCTGCCTCCGGCGCCGCTGGATCCGCCAACTCGTGAGCCGATGCGCCGACGGGAAATTCCCTCTGCCGCGGGAACTTCGCCGATGGTTCAGGAGGCGTTTCGCCCGGGGGCGAGAATTTGGCGACAAGACCCATGAGCGCGACAAACCGGCTAAGATTGCATGCCTGGGTTGTATATTGGTCGGGTAAACAACCGGTTCTTCTGCCTTGCCCTTGCCGGAAGGCAGAGGCTTAGCGGTTTTTTTACGGCCTGAGCCGATGCTCCTTGCGGGCGGCCCTGCACGCCGCGCTCCAGAAATGACGAAGGCCTGCCTTGACCCCCCGCGCGCCCGCTCTCGCCCTGCTTTTAGCGCTGTTGTCGCCCGGACCGGGCTGGAGCGCGGAATGGCGCTTCTGCGTCGGCGTTGCGCCCTCGGCGCATGAGACCATCATCACCGATATTTTCGCCAGCCCGGCGGAAAGCGCGCGGATCGAACACCGGCTCGAAGCCTATTTCCGGACGCGCAAAGGCATGTCGCCGACATTTCAATGTCCGCGCGGCGCGCCGGAACGGTTTGCCGCGATCAACGCCCAGACCGCCGCCCTGCAGTTCAATCGCAAGCTCGGCTATGCGGTCAACGGCCTGCCTGCCGCCGAAATCGCCAGTTTGGTCGGCGACGAGGCGTTTTGAGCCCGACCTCGACGATCTAGGCCCCTCCGAAAGTCCCCGCGTCCCGGGAACCGATTTAATCGGGGATCAGCATCGTCACCGTCAGAAACAGCCCGAAAACCGCAAACAGCGCAACGAGGCCGAAAACCATCCAGCGGTCGTCCTGTGCTTGCGGCGCCGCCTCGCCGCTTGCCGGCGCGCAGACCGCCGCGATATCGGCCGGTTCGACCTCCCGCTCCCGAAAACGTTCAGCGTCCGGCTTGGCCGGTGGCGCCGACAGCCGCTCGCCAGAGGGTTCAGACGCTTGCTTTTGATGGCCTTCAAACTCTTCATGCTCTACTTTTAAAGTATTACATAATGATTTGTTTTTTATCGTATTGCGGTCACAATTTTCTCTCGCCGCCGGCTCGGCGCCCGGCGGCGTGGCGCTCGACCCCGGCGCCACAGCGAGGCTTTGGGCGTGGGCTCTCTGGCGGGCGAAACGGCCCTGGGCCAGCACGAAAATCGCGCAGGCCAGCGGCAGCGCAAAGCCAAGCGCCGGAGCCTGGGCGGCCGCCCAGGAGCGAAACAGCGGATCGCCGACGATCATGTCGCCCGCCACCCAGCCGAGCAAGGCGGCGCCGAGATCGATCAGCAACGGAAAGGCGCGCATCAGCCGGGTAAAGCCGAAACTGCCGAACACGATGATTGGAATGCTCAGAGCGAGACCGAAGGCCAGCATCCAGAAATTGCCTTCCGACACCGCAGCGAGCGCCAGGACGTTATCTATGCTCATCGTCGCGTCGGAGACAATGATGACCCCGGCGGCGGCGGCGACCCCGCTCCTGGCCGCCTCGATCGATGGATTCGGGAGGTGATGCTGGCCCTGCTCGGCCATCAGGTTCATCGCGATGATCAGCAGCGGCAGGGCGCTCAAGAGCTGCAAAAAAGGCAGTTCGATCAGCCAGGCGGTCATCGAGGTGAGGATCACCCGGAACAGGATCGCGCCGCCGGCGCCGAGCCAGGCGGCGCGGCGCGCCTGTTCGGGCGGCAGATTTCGGCAGGCGAGCGCAATGAGCACGGCGTTGTCGCCGCTGAGCAGGAGGTCGAGAAAGACGATTTGCAGCAGAACGCCGAGGGCGGTTGCGGCGTTGGCGCCATCCATCAAAAAAAGCCTTTCACAGCCCAGGATAGCGACAGCGCCGGACATTTTTATGTCCTCCGGGCGGAGTCGCTGTCCGGCTCATTTTCCCGGCTCGGGCCTGCCCCGGGTTTCCTGCGGGCCGGATTTCAGCGCGCGCAAGAATTCCGCGTCGGGCGCAAGCAGCAGCACGGGGCCGCTTTCGGCGAGCGCTGTGCGATAGGATTGCAGGGAGCGGTAGAACTGGTAGAATGCGGGATCGCCCTTTTGCGCCTCGGCCAGCACGCGGCTGGCCTCCGCCTCGCCCTCGCCGCGCGTTATCTGGGCGTTGCGCTGCGCCTGCGACAGGATGACGGTGCGGTCGCGGTCGGCGCGCGACTGTATCTGTTGCGCCCATTCGAAACCTTGCGCGCGAAGTTCCTTGGCTTCGCGCTGGCGCTCGGATTTCATGCGGTCATAGATCGCCTGGCTGGTTTCGAGCGGCAGGTCGGCGCGATGCAGCCGCACTTCCGTCACCTCGACGCCGAGCGGCGCGAATTTGGCGCTGACGTCGGCATGGACGTTTTGCACCACCTCGCGGCGGCGCGGCGACAGCAGCGCGGGCAGGTTGATCTGGCCGAATTCGCGGCGCATGGCGGTCGAGACCACCTGCGACAGCTGCGCCCGCGCCTCGCCGAGATTGCGCAGGCTCTGGTAGAAACGCAGCGGATCGACGATGCGAAACCGGGTATAGATCTGCGCCACGATGCGCTTCTGGTCGCCGAGGATCACCTGTTCGGACGGCGGCTCCAGAAACAGCAGCCGGGCGTCGTTGACGATGACCGTGTCGATGAAGGGCGCCTTGAACTTGAGCCCCGGCGTCTTCTCGACGCCGACCGGCGCGCCGAGCCGCACGATCAGCGCATTATCTCCCTCGTTGAGCGTATAGAAGCTCGACAGGCCGACAAACAGCGCGACGGCGGCAAGGCCCAGCGGAAACAGCCGGTTCCCCTTCATTTGCCAAGCCCTTCACGCAGATGCAGGCTGTCCGGCCCCGGCCTGATTTCGCTGAGCGGCAGGAAGGGGGCGAGCGGCGCCACGCCCTTGCCCGAGGAATCGACGATCACCCGCGAGGATTTGCGCAACACGGCGTCAACGCTCTCCAGATAGAGCCGCCAGGCCGTAACCTCCCGCGCCTGAACGTAGCTCTTGTAGATGGCGGTGAAATTCTGCGCCTCGCCCTGGGCGAGATTGACCGTCTGGGCCTTGAAGGCCTCGGCGTCGAGGCGGATGCGCTCGGCTTCGCCGCGGGCGCGCGGCAGAATGTCGTTGGCATAGGATTCGGCCTCGTTGCGGGCGCGCTCCTGGTCGGCGCGGGCGCGCTGCACGTCGTTGAAGGCGTCGATCACGGTCGAGGGCGGATCGACCCGCGATAATTGCACCTGCACCACGCGAATGCCTGAGCCTTCGCGGTCGAGCACGCTTTGCAAAAGTTCCTGGGTTTCCTCGGCGACTTCGCGGCGCTTGTCGGACAGGGCCGACTGGATAGGCGTGCGGCCGATCACTTCGCGCAGCGCGCTTTCGGCGGCGATGCGCAAGGCGATGTCCGGCTCGGCGACATTGAACAGATATTTGCCGGCGTCCTTGACCTGCCAGAGCAGCGCGCAATCGGCCTCGACGATATTCTCGTCGCCGGTCAGCATCTGCTTTTCGCGCGCCTGACCGACGCCGCCATCTGGCGCAACGCCCAGTTGCATCTGGCGGATCTGGGTAATCTTCGGCAGGATGACCGTTTCAATCGGCCAGGGCAGATGGAAATGCAGACCCGGCTGCGTGGTGTCCACCCAGGCGCCGAAGCGCAGCACCACGCCCTGCTCGTCGGGCTGCACCTTGTAAAAACCGGTCGAGAGCCAGACGAAAACCACGAGCCCCGCGAGCAAAGCCCAGCCGCGCCGGTCGAGCTTCGGCAATTGCAGGAATTCCATGAATTTTTCGCGCGGACTTTCGCCCCCGGCGGGGTCTTGCGGCGTTTGCGGCGGCGTTTCGGGCTGGTCCAGCATTGCGCTCATTTTTTCGGCCCGGCGCTCGGCCGGCGAAACGAAATCTGGCTGCTCTTATCATGCCGGCCAAGGGAGGGCGATAAAAATGCGATCTGGCCTGAAGAGGCAAAAAGTCATAAAATTGCGAAATCAAGGCTCTGAGGATGGACACGGGGACATGGCTTTGCTACATCCCCCTTCGCTTCGGCGGCGACCAAACATCGACCGCTGAATTTTTTTTCGATGGGCGCTTAGCTCAGTTGGTAGAGCAGCTGACTCTTAATCAGCGGGTCGTAGGTTCGAACCCTACAGCGCCCACCAAAAACCCAAAGAAAATCAAAGAGTTAAGGGCGTGTCAGAAATGGCACGCCCTCCTTTTTGTCAATTTGTGCCGGATTTGTGCCGCGATTTCTTTTGGGCTTCCACCAATTCCATCGCGTTCAAGAGGACGTCGGTGGACAAAAATGCGTAGGCGCGAGCGGTTTGTTCGACGGTGGCATGGCCGAGGAGTTTTTGCGCCGCCACGATATTTCCAGTCGCATTCAAGATTTCCGAGCCGCAGGTTTTTCGCAAATCGTGGGTGCGAACGTTAGTGAGCCTTGAGCCGTCTTTGAGCGTTGCCCGCTTGATCAAATCCTTGAACCACGAACCCCAACCATAATAGGTCACTGGGTAGCGCTGCCCCCTGTCGCAGTCCTGATGGTTTTTCGGATTGGTCCACGTTTTTTTCGCCACGAAGGTGAAAACCGCCTCGGTGTCGTTGCCCTTAAGCTTTTCGAGCAATTCGCGAATTCCGATGGTCATCGGAATGGTATGTGTCTTTCCGCCTTTTTGAATGACGGCGATTCTCCCATTCGGATATCCCTGCGCCGATTCAAAGAAGACCTCGTCCCACCGCAGTTGGGTAAAATTACTGAGACGGAATCCGCACAATAAGGCGAATTCAAACGCGTCAAGGTGCCCATCGTTTTCGGCCACGACAGCGGCGCGTATGGAGTCGAGTTCGTCATAGGTAAGGACGCGCTCACGGGGCCCAGCCTCTTCTAATTCGAGATCGGCCCAGTCGATTATCTGCATCCCTTGGATTTTCGCTTTGAGGGCCATCCAGTTCATCATTTGGCGCATGGGAACGCGGACTGAACGATTGTTCGTCGCGGCAGAGATTGCCTTCCCAGTCCCCCGAACCGTGTCCCGTGAACGCTTGTTGATGAGGTTCTGAATGACCTCGTCAGTGATTTCGGTGATTGGCGTGTCAGGTCCAATCGCGTCTCTACACCACATGAGGTATTTCAAATTGTCTTTGGCGTTCTTCGCATTGCCAATCTGCGAACCCTTCGACTGGTGATAGCGAACGATGGCCTCCGCCATGGTGGGAACGGAGCTTGGAGCCTTACCGCCCGTCTGCTGCCATCTGATCTGGGCGTCCAGAAGCTTCTGCTTGCCAACCTTTGCAGCCGCAGCCTTGGTCGCCGGTCCGCCTATCAGGATTCCAGTCGTGGCGCGGTCCCGGACGCCCTTGTAGCTGAAATCACACCACCAATCGCTTCCGTGCTCGTATATTCGCATTACCGCTTCCCTTTTGGCTTGCAGGCCAGCACCGCTTCCGCCAGAAGGTCTTCCGCCGCCTGAATGGGATTTGTGCCGTTAGCATCAGTTACACGTGGATGGAGACGCCGCGTCAATTTCTGGGGCGCAGCCAATATGTCGTTACTCTCGCCGAACGCGTTTATGTCGTCCTCAAATATTTGCCATTCGGCGCGCTCGGAATTTGGACGAATATTTTTGGCTCTAAGTTGTCCAGAACGACAAAGTTCTCGAATTTTAGCTGGAGTCTTCCCAAGTGCTTTCGCGGTATCAATAACATTATATCTCTTTTTCAATGACAATTTAAAAATAGAAACTGGAGAGCAGACGTCTGGCTCCACCAAATAAGCGCCGGGGAGTCACCCTCAGCATTATCTGGCGTCACCGAATCAATCAGCGCATGAAACCGTGCTCGATCATCTGGATATCCAGAATTCAACACACCGGTCTTCCAACACGAAAACAATTCGTGCTCTTCCGCCCACCGTTGCGCGAGGGCGCCTTCTCGTTTGGCGAGTTGGATTTTCATTTCACCCAATCCTTTTTCAAGACGAATTCCTAGGCTCGCCTAGCCGCCTTTTTGCATCCAACTGTTTTCGACGCTGGCCTTTTCAGTTTCTGGTCGAGAAATGAATCATCAATAACTTCCAGATTTGAGACTTTAGTGATGAGTTCAACTCGCTGAGGGTGCAGATTTTCTCGTCATCAGGATTGCAGAAGTTGATCGCCGACCAGACCGGAAGCCTTTTCGCCATCAGATCACCAAGCGACGCATCCGACCTGCGAATGCATTCCGCGTTTACAACTCATCAGCCACGCCTGCGGTGCTTTCTTCGCATCGGTAGAATTGACGCGTTATCTATCGTTACGGCGACCTTTCGAAAAACATTGATAACCAATTCTATCTGTTTGTCAACAGGTTTTTTTCGCCCACGACGTAATCCGACGCCATTTATGCTTCCGCTTACTAAAATGGTCATAAAATTGCGATTTTGCTGAAGTATCGCATTCTCCCTGTTTTTATTCTGGTTGCTTATATTTCAATAAATATTTTATTCTACGGAATTTAATATTATCTTGTTTATTGTAATACTTATAATAATTCACCTATTATTTTTATTATTGTCTATCAATCACAAGGCCCTTAGACCTAGACAATACAGCGCACCGTTAACTTTGAGGACGCCATCCATCACAACAGCTATCATCAAAATGCCAACACTAGATAGAAGATGTGGTACTTTTTCATTTACCTTTGTCGTTCTCGTCTCGGCAAAATCCGCATTGAATATGCGCCGCGACCACCGCTCAATCGGCCCGACCATCTCCGCCGCCCCCTCAAAAAAGCTGTTGATGTCCTCGTCCTTTGTCACGGTTATGCCTTAGCCAAAGCCGCATCTTCCGATTCAAATGGCTCCTCCCGGAAGATCGAGCCATCATCGCTGACAATATCGTGACGGCAATGGCGATTTCGGCGCGATCTGAACGAACCGCTAAACGCCGACTTGAAACCGCCAATCCGGTTCGGACCCTCATTTCGGCGGCAAAAATCAAGGACCCGCATTCCGCAGGCGGCAGCTTAACGCGCGGAAGGGATGCCAGACCCTTAACCGCCGTCACACTGCCTCGGCATCACTTGCTATTATGAAGCTTCTGCTCGATAACCAATGGGGGCGAGATTATTTCTATACCTTGGGCTAAAATGGAGGAAATTGCCTTGCTCACGCTATCGCTCTTAATTGGAATCCTGATTACGGTCGTCGTTGGCGCAATCTTATTCTGGGTCATCGATAAATATTCGCCCGAAGCGCGGCTGGCGCAGCTTCTCAAGCTACTGGTCATTCTAATCTGTCTGGGGTCGATTGTGGCCCGCGTGTATCCGCTGCTCAGCGGAGATGGCTCGGCGCCGTAGCCGTCAACCTTGGTTCACGGTGACGCCTCGGTTCGCTATCGCAACAACGTCTTCATGATCAAGTCGATTCCGCCGAAAATGGATGGAAGTGACAACGAAGCTGACGTATTTTCAGGGCAATGATGCCGGGCTCATTGCGCTGAATGAACATGTTCGCGGCATCCCTGTTGTTGTCTCCGACGCCATCGCACCTCCACTTTTTGCTGAAGTCCCACTTAAGTTTTAGGCGGTCATATTCGCGCCCAGCCGAGGCGAAACCGCTGGAGACGATTTTCAGTTTAACGATGGGAGCTAATCCGTGAAGAAGCTTTTGTATTATCTTTCAACCGCCTTGCTGCTCGCTGCCGCAGTTGGCAACGCCAATGCCCAAGCTGTCGGCGACCCAAAGGAAGGTCTCGGCGTAGCGCAAAAGGTCTGTGCGGAATGTCACGCGACAGTCGCCGGACAGGATCGGTCACCAAGAGCGGAGGCGCCGACTTTCGTCAAACTTGCCGCCACCCCCGGAATGACGCGGACCGCTTTATTGGTGGCTCTCACGACGCCGCATGCAGGGATGCCGATGTTCATGCTCTCAGCCAAACAGCGGGATGACATTATCGCGCATATTCTCAGCCTGAATTAAAATCCTCCTTTGATGATCGGGTGCGAGTTTAAAAAGCATTTGAGACATTTCGATTCGCTTTTTTCCTAAAGCATGGCCTGTCACGAAGGCCTCATGATCACCATTTGCAGCCCGGACAGGCGCGAATATCAGCAAAATTCACTCCGCCAGACGCCAACGCTTCAAAAGTGGCGTCAAATATGTCGAAACGGAGCAATTGAGGCCGCCTGTTGCGCAGAGCAAATGGAGGACGCGATGTCTAAGGGTCAAATGAAATCCAATAAGGAGCCGAAAAAGCCGAAATCGGATCAAGCTCAATCAAAAAAGCACGCTCCATCCGATTATCAGCGATCTCTAGGAAAAGACTCTCCGACTGATGATCCGTTCAAAAGAAAAAGCTGAAAAGCTCCAGTACGCAGTTTGATGTGACCGCATTCATGCAGCGCGCTGAAAACAAATTCATATTCACGGAGCGAAGCAGAGAGTCCGGCGCCCATCGCTGCCGGACTTTCTGCATTTTGAACAGCCAAACCTTAACGGCAAATTAAAAAAGCTGATGCCTTCATGTATTGAAATCACCATTTTTGAATTGACAAACAACGAAACTGGGCGCTTCTTCGAAATAAAAAATAGCAAGATTCGGAGAATGAAAATGTCAGAGAATGAAAACACGGCGCTGGTCGCCGAAGTGCTATCTGCCTACCTGTCGAACAACACTGTAAATCCCGCTGATCTCCACGTGGTTATCGAGACGGTAAAAAACGCATTTGGAGTCTCGGTAGGCTCGACTCCTGTTTCTAATGTTGAAGAGCCGCAGAAATTCGAGCCCGCCGTTTCGATCAGGAAGTCGGTTACACCCGATTCTCTAATATGCCTTCATTGCGCGAAATCGTTTAAGTCTCTCAAACGCCACCTGCAATCGGAACACGGTCAATCCCCGAATGAATATCGAGCGGCTTTTGGGTTGAAAGCGGATTATCCGACTGTCGCCCCGAACTATTCGGCCCAGCGTTCCTCTCTGGCAAAGAGCACTGGGCTTGGAAGAAAGGCCGCTGAATCGCGTGCTGCCAAGAAAGCTGCCGTTAAAAAGCCGGGCGGAAGAAAAGCCGCGCCGAAAGCAGCGGCGGAATAAAAAAAGTAATTCCCGCGCCGCCCGTCTTATTCGATTGCGAAGCGTCGAGCCTCGACGGTTACATCATCGAAACCGGTTGGACCTTTTTGAGCAAGGACGGCGAAAGCATCGTTTCCGCCGCCCATCTCATTCGGCCAGCACCAGATTGGAAAATAAAGGACGCTTGGAGCGCAAAATCGGAAAGGCTGCATGGCATTTCTCTCGCTTATTTGCGCGAAAATAGTCGGCCAGTGGAAGAAATCGCCCGGATTATGAATAGCGAGCTTGGCGGACGCGAACTGGTCTCGGAGAACTGGCGCTACGACGAAAGGTGGCTCTTTCAGGTGTTTGAAGCGGCTGGCGTCGAGCCCGCCTTTACCGTCCTCCACACCGACGCCCGAGTCATGCTTGAGCAGGCCGAAGCGGATCGAAATTTCGATCTGGCGAATCTCGATCAGGCCAGAAGGGACGCACAGCGAAATCGCCGCCGCCGCGCGGACGCCGATGCGGCTATTTGGGCGGAGCTTTGGCGGACGGTGACGAAGCGGCGGTAGTTTAGGAATGCGAAATCCGCGCTCGATTTTGCAGAAATCGCATTGCGCGGAATCAAGCTAATGCCTTGTTATGGGATTATCCTGCCCTTGCTGGCGCCGCGCGAACCGGGCCATTTGCGCCAATTTTTGCGGGTGCGCAATGGTAGCAAAAGCTTTTCGCGGACCTTCATCAGAACGCGGCCTCGAAGGGCGTGAACGATGGTCGGAAGCGCCGCTGCATCGAATACACTCGCGTCTGTAGGTCGAGCTTGGCAATTGCGACGCTCGTCGAATTATCCGCGAACTCGCCCCATACGGAGGCGGCTGACGGCGAGCGCGCCACCAGACGCGATATAAGGTCGTCCGTTTCAAAGCGCAGGTCTGCCGTGAACTTGCGGGCCAACCCCTTCATTGCGGCGTTGCACGCATCACAGGACATATAAAGCGATTCGGCGCGACGGTTGCGCGCGGCCCGCACGATCCGGTCCATTAATTCCAAGCCGAACCCAAGCCGACGCCAGACCAACTCGACGCTGAAGGCCGCCTCGACGGAACCGCCTATGATATTAATGCCGACATCGCGCAATTCGCCCACTCCACGCAACGTCCCGTCGACATAATAGCCGTAGGTCACATCGTCGACGCCAAAGCAGTGCTCGGCATAGCGGATCAAAAAGTCGTCGTTGACGGCCATTGCGAAACGATCAAATCGACTTTGCGGGTCGAGCCTCAGCAGGTGGTCCCTGAAAGCTGAAAGGTCGGCGGCCCACAATCTGCGAATGACGCCACCATGGATAATTTGATGTTCCACGAACATTTCCTTTAGTGAAACGGCTTTCTAGCCGCTGTTAAAAATCCGACCCCTGAAAGTTTCTCTTTTGATCGCCGTTTATACCGCATTGCAACATTTAGGCAGGTTCGGAATTTACCCACGCCGTCGCGCGAACCTTTGCCCGACCTAGTCGAAGCGCCCGGCAGGGCGTTGGGATTGGCAGCTTTCTTGCGAAGCAGGACTTGCTTCGCGTTCGCCAACATCTTTCGTAAACATCCGCATTCAACACCCAGCATCGGGCGCAGAGCTTGGTCTTTGTATTAATATATGATAATGCGCCTTATCGAATATTTGAATGGATTACCCATGAAGCTCCTCAAAGAACGCTCCCGCGATGAATTGGAAGCCGCCCTCGTTCACCTCGACGAAATCATCGAACATGTCGTGCATGATATGGAAAAGGTGCCGGGACCGGGACGGCAACCCATTCTTGACCTCTTCCGCCGAGACCGAAAAAAGATCAAACAAGAATTGGATAAGCGGCACGCCGCTTGAATCACCTCGCCCCGGTCCTTGCCCATCACGTACTCGCCCTCGTCCAAGCCGCCGGGGCGCGAGCCTAAAAGGACTGCTTTTCCCGACGATTGACCGGGGCACTGGCAAGCTCACCGAGACGCCCCAGCCCAAGGGCTTGCCGTCGCTTTGAAGCCGAATGCCATCTTTGGTCAAAGATTGTCCGGCGCAAAAAGTAAAGGCCGCCTCTCGGCGGCCTTTGCAAATTTCGATTGAAAAAAGGCGATCAGGCGGCGACGGAAGCCATCTTGTTCCGACGATAGCTGGCGAAGCCGAGACCGACGAAGCCAATCATCATCAGCGCCCAAGTGGACGGCTCAGGGACCCCGGATGACATGGACTGATATTGCGCTCCCGAGAAGCCCAGCGTATTTCCAACCCCTGTAACTGGCTGACTGCCACCGTTCCAAAATAGCCAATTTGCGCCTGCGATTTCTACTTGGTCATTTAAACGAAGCTGGAAACCATTGCCCGCCGCATCGTTAAAATTGAAGTCAAAATTTGCGTCCGTTATCTGGCCGTTGGTCTCCTGAAAGCCTGTGCCGCCCCATTGCCAACTGGATGTCAAAGGGCCGGACGCGAGACCAAGTCCGGGATCAGCATACGTGATCGAAACCGCCGTTGGTTTAGACCAACCATTGTCGGTCAATCCATAAAGCACTCCGGTTACGATGCCACCATCAATTGGGGTTCGATCATAAAAGTAGCTGGCCGGACCATTTTCTATTGTGAAACTAAAAGTGTCAGCCTGAGCAGCAGACACGGCCATCGTTGCGCCAAAAAGAACTGCCGCTGCTTTGATGATATTGATTTTGCTTGCCATGGGATACCCCAACCTTTGCGAACGTTATGACCATCCGTGACTATTTCAAATGGGCCGACGCGATATATCGTCGATCTCAAATCCGCAAGGACGGCGCCAGATATTTTTGGGATGCAGAAAAATGGTCTTTGTGCTCATTGAAAATACAATTTTCGCACGTTTATTTTGACTAATAGTCAATAATATCAATCTATTACGCCGTTGCGAAAAAAGACTTTTCGCCTTTTTCGTCTAAAACCTTTGCGGGTCCGGACGTCTTTCGGTTCCCTGTCAGGAGCCAAAACCTCGCAAAATAGGAAGTTCTTGCGAAAATTGTTCGCATTCTAAATGCAATTCGCGAATTCCTTGGCCACCCGGACGCCCCTGCCCCAAGCAAACGCTTATGCGATGATTCAGCGCAGGGCTGTGGGCTCCAGAATCGAGACCAAGATCGGCAACCAAACGTTCCGCGCCACCGGTATCACGGCTTCTTTCAAGATTGGCGGGACTTTGGAAAAGGCTGCCGCCATGGGCAACCGTTCATCGACCCGGACCCGATGATCGGCGGAACGATTAGGTGAGCCCAGCCGAGATTGAGCGGATCGTGATATGAGCGCTGACGATCCGGGATTTCTGCGCCGGGGTCTGTGGAGCTTCGTCCGATGGAGTTCGTGCATCGCGTCTGGTGGCAGATAATGAAGATCGGATGACACCGACCGCGAATAGCGCAAAACAGCGCAAAGGGGAAGGCCAAGAAAGGGTTGCTCGACGTTACCGGCGGCGTTCTCGATAGATTCGCGATGCGAGGCAAGGCTTTTTCGAAATGCAATTCGCGCGGCAGACGATTTTGTAATATGCAAACTCCTCCGGGATGAGGTTTATAATATTTCTTTTTAAATTCATCTAGTTAATCTATGCCGGACCAATCGCCAGCGCATGGCGCCGACCTTGCAGAACATGATCATCTGCCGCGTGATTGTCTGGACGCAAGCGTTCTGCGCCAAATGGGCGCCGTTTTGTAGGGCGATGGTTATGACTTCGTACGTTGTTTCTCCTGAGTTTCGTGACCTAGTCGACGAGGCTGTTACCGACAAGGGCCGCTGTGCCGATGATGCTTCTAACAAATCGTCCATGACGTCGATCACATGGCGCGTCCCTGTAGCATGGCTGTGCGGGATGATCGTTGGCGCCCTATTTTATTGCGTCGCCGGAACTCTGGTCATAGGATACGGTCAAGTCGACACCGGCGGCTCAATCTCGACCTACTGGGCGCGAAGCCAGACCGACAAAAGACCGATCCGTGGCATCTGTGCATCCGCCTGTACCATGCGCCTCAAACACGCTAGCTGCGTTGAGAGGGAAGCAACGCTTGGCTTTCATGCTGGAACCCATCCCATCGGAACAAACATGATGCTTGGGATGTATGCGCCAGCCCTTCGCGCCTACGTCAGCGCACACTGTCTCAGCGGGAATTTATGCTGGATCACTGGCGCTCAGTTGATTGATGTCTTTCGGTATCAAGCCTGCTA
This sequence comes from uncultured Rhodoblastus sp., assembly GCF_903903185.1. GTDB lineage: Bacteria > Pseudomonadota > Alphaproteobacteria > Rhizobiales > Beijerinckiaceae > Rhodoblastus. The sequence continues at coordinate 17,547 of NZ_CAIUXT010000250.1, read as the reverse complement.
GAGCATTTTCGGCTTATTCCTGATCATATCCGCATGCGGCGAAGCAGTTTGCAGACTCGGTTGATCGGCGCCACGATGAAGTGAGCCTCGACGAAATCGAGCGGATCGTGATTTGAGGAGATGCGTCGGACCGATTGCTTCGGCGGGTATTTCTGCGCCGGGGTCTGCCCTTTCAATTCGTCGGGCAGATTTCGGGAACCGCGTCAGGACATTTTAAAAATCTTGGGGTAAAAAAGAGGGAGCACGCTTTTTCCGCAGCCAAGGAATTTAAAAATGCCATTAGCTGTCCTCACCCCGCCACCTCCGGGAAAAATTTCATCGAGACCTATTATGACCGTTTAGAAATGGATATGCCAGCAGATCGGCGATCTGCTGGCATGCGGTCGCGCTTTAGCGTTGCATTTCAATCAATCGCGAGGGGAAGCCCTATTGAAAGGGCGGCGGCAGAAATCCGGCTTTTGCTGGTTTCGGTCATTGGGGCCGCAAGTGCAGCCGCGCGAGCCTTTCGTGGGGCGCACTCATTCCACTGATCCGCGAGGCAGTTAACCTCACCGCAATCAAGGCACAAGTCCATCTTTATTGGAACATCGTCACAAATATGACGCCGCCAAAATTCATGCAAGCTATGGAACATCGCAAGCCCTCCCGGCACCCGCATCCCGCCTGCGGCACCTGCCATTATCTTTCAAGTTATCCCTAAATCGGCGCCCAAGCAGCGAACCTTACCAAAAATATAGAGTTAGATCAATAAGATAGGCCTCTTCGCGGATTTTAGTGGGAAAAGGGCGGATGAGATGCTTTTATCTTTTATTATCAATATGTTAGCAGGCTTTTCAGGTAGCCAAAAACCTTTCACGATTTCTGGCGTGAAAAAACCGCCTGACAAAGCTCCGATCAACAACCTGCGCGACGCATACAAGGCGCCCGCATTTCGGATGGCGGAACGTCACGAAGTCCAACTTCCGACCCAGCACTCCCTCGAAAGCCGTGCCGGTCATCTCGACCAACGATGAAGAAATTGACGTCTGGCTCAGTGCGTCGGCGGTTGAGGCAATGGCGCTTTAAAGCCCGCTGGTCGAAAGGCCGGTGAAACAGTTGCTTCGAAGAGAGTTGCAGCAAAAATGCCCGGCGGAAGGAAGGCCGCGCCGAAGGTCGCGGCGGAATAAGGCGGCTGGATATAGGGAAGCCCGGCGGTGGGTACGCTGAGCGAAAGAAAAAGGTCGCCGTATCGCGACCTCTCTTTACACGATGCAAAAGCAAAGCCTCACGCGACGGTTAAAAGGGCCTTGCGCGATCTATAGCCCGCGAAGCCGACGCTCCCGAAGCCAACGAGCATCATCGCCCAAGTCGAAAGCTCAGGAACCCCGGCTGTCACACCTGTTACCGTGATGTTCCAGCCGCCGTAATTGTCGGCAAAGATATCGTCGTTAGCTCCGAGCGACAACCGGGTGGCCCCGACTGGAATAAAGATTCGAACCGATCCGTCACATGTTCTTACCGAACCGTCGCATGCGAAGGGAGAACCCTTAACGAGGCCCGAACTATCCGTGAACGCACCTACCAACGACATCAAGTTGAGAGGGTTACCCGTGTTTGTCGGATCAATCGAAAAAGTCGGGAACGGTTGCCCAGAGTAGCCGATCCCCGACAGGCCACTTCCGCTGCCGAAGATGCCGCCAACATAACCGTAAACATCGACCGAAGGAGGCGCTCCCGAAAAGGCGCTCGCGAACCCGCTATCATAGGTTATGGTTATCGCAGTCGCACCGGTCTCCAGAGCAAGCACCACGGCACCGGTGTTGTCACCGACGCCGTAAGTCAGGCTAGGATTGCTCCCAACCGACCAAGGCCCGTTAAACGCTGAAACGAACACCGTACGAGCCAAGGTCGAATTCGCGAAGGCAAGGGACAGAGCCGCGCCCGCCAATACTGTCGCCCACTTCATGACGTTTCCCCTTAAGTTATCGGATGCCACTACCTTTCCGGCGGTCTGTTTAACTAGAGTCCGCCGGGGTCGACCGTTGAAACGACACGCAAAATATTCACGAAATTTAAACTTATCACCATCGGAGTTCAACGGCAAGGCCGACATCACCGCGCAGCGCACCAAAGTCTTTTTTTGCCGCTACTCCTGCACGATGCTTAATAGCTACGTTGGAGGTGCGTTTGACGTCGACTTTAGACGCTCGGCGAACATCGTGCCGACGACAGTTCGAACCGAATCCTGCCGATAGCCTCGCCTCGCACTGATATGCCTCCTTTTGTCCGCTCCAACTAACCCGAATTTTGAATCGGCGCGGGCATGAACACAAAATCGCGCCAACTCCCCCAACGCTGGCATAATCGCCGGATGTGCAATCTCTATTCGATGACGAAACCTCAAGACGCAATTGGTGCGATCTTTCGCGTCGTTCGGGACCAGACCGGCAATTTGCCGCCGATGCCGGGCATTTTCCCAGACTATTAGGCGCCGCTCACCGTGTTGCCATCGGCGACGACATTGCCGAAAATTCAAGGGCTGATGATCTGCCAAACATGCGGTGGCAGGGAGATCGGTGTCGCGCCAGCGTGGCCGGGTTACGCCCCGAATGCCAATTAATCTTGGTATGCATGGCCTATGATGAACTCAGCCCCAATCCGACCTTCCAGAGCGATTATCAGTATGGTATAAACAAAATCTGGTTTTCTAACTTAGGTATTTGAGATGAAACCTAATTTCATCGGGCGGCTTGCCTCGGAATCTGAGAGAAAGACCCCTGACCCGATAGACACTTTCGTCGGGGCAAGGCTTCGGATGCGCCGCTTGTCGCTGGGAATAAATGAGGATGAACTTGCCCACATGATAGGTGCGACAATTTCGGATGTTCAAAAATTTGAAACTGGTGAAAGCAGAATCTCGGCGCAGCAACTCTTTCGAATTTCGCGTATTCTGAAAGTACCGATGTCCTATTTCTTCGAACGCGGCCCCATGTAATCTATCGACCGTTGATTTGTCCGTGAGACAATCGCCACCGCTCCCGAACTGGTCGCGGTCCGGACGACGGTTCTATTGGTCCGGCGTAGGCTGCGGCGTGGATTTCCTGATTGTCGCTGCGTCAGTCGGACTTATCAGTTAAGCCGACGCTGGAAAAGGTCGCCAACGGGCATGAACGGCACAACCGGTCCCGACAGCGACCACATGCGGAAAGCCTCTTGGCGTGCGCTAGGAGAATGGCGTCAGCAAGGGCAACCAAGGTAACCCCTTCATCATGCGCCCTTTTGAATTCGGAGATAAACTGAAGCGGTAAGTTCTTGGCCATTACCATTGCAAGCGCATCAATGGTTTTAAGGTCACGATCAGGCAGGTCTGCCGAGTTTTCCATCCTTGGCGCCGTCGGCGTCGCGATAGGCCGCTCGCAAACGAGACTCCTCGAAATCGGATGATTTGCAATCGCCATGACATCTCCCGCGCTGCAACCCAACACTGTAAATGTTATAATAAAGCCGAAAAAGGCTTTCAAGTCATTGATTTAAATTATTTCCCGGTAAGCGGCGCGGACTCACAGTGGCAGCTTGCGGTTCGACCGCCCTCGCCGCCGATCTCCCTTAAACCGCCAACTATCCGCCGCCTGCTTCGCGCTATGGGGGCTCCGCGCCCTTTATGGCCAGACGCGATTTGGTCGATTGGTGGATTTCTGCGCCGGGGTCGATGTTTTTCGCACGAAATAATTCGCGCTTTGCATCTGGCGCCAGAATTAATACGGGGCCACCCTGCCTACGGATCGCGTAAATAGCGGAAAACACAAGCATATATGGTCCGGGATTGCTATCGCAGCGGCCCCGTGGGCGCGGTTTCAAGCAAAACTCTTCGGCCTTTCGTCTTCTAAAGCATGAGTAGATTCCGAATCTGTCGCAACGCAAAGCCGCGTGATCATCTGAATCCAAGCGTTCCAAATTTTTGCCGGAACGAGGCTGAATTCATGGCGTTCGATCAAAATATTCCGGTCATTCACGTTATCGACGACGATCCTGCATTGCTCGATTCACTGAATATGCTCCTGACATCGGAGGGTTATGCGGTTCGCACCTATGCGTCCGCTCGAATTTTTCTCGAAACCGACTGGCAATGCGAAAGCGGTTGCATCTTGACGGATGTACATATGCCGGAAATGAGCGGGCTCGATCTGTTGGCGGCTTTGGCTGCACAGCGCAACGACACCCCAGTCATCGTCCTGACCGGACGCGCCGATGCTCAAATTGCGGTCTCAGCCCTGAAGCTGGGAGCGTTCAACATTTTATCGAAACTCGCCGGCGCCGACGCCCTGCTTGCATCCATCGACGCGGCATTGAAGCTTAGGAACGAGCGTCATCCGTTGCAGCCTGCGAGCTTTGTGGCATAAACTTCTGGGAACTTCGCCAAATATTTGATCTACCGGGCGACCTAAGACACCCCCGAAGCATTCGATTCGCCAACCATAGGCCATCTGAATTGCGGTGCAGGCTCCCCGCTTTTCTCGGGGCGTTTCGGTCAAGTTGGGACTTAGTTGTGGGATAGCGTCAATGCATTGCGAATGGCCGCAAGCAGTATTTCGGGGTCTAATGGCGTCTCAAAAAAATTTACCGCGCCTTGCATCCTTACCGTAGTTTCAAGCTCATGATCGGCAATTCCGCTCATGACGATAACCGGAAAAAAGATGCCCCGTTCATTGAGCGCAGCCAACAAATCCAGCCCGTCCATGCCGGGTATTTGAGCATCCGCCAAGATGCAACTGGCGGCGTCGGTTTGCTCAATCTTAGCAAGGAATGAGGGAATGGAAGCGTATTTTTTGACTGTATAACCTTCCACTTTCAGCAAAATACCTAATGAATCCCGCGTCGCATTGTGAGCAGTGACGACGTGAATTATTTGGGAAGCGCTCATAACTTTCTCGCCTCCAAATTCGTATCTAATTTGAAAAACCACCGTTACTCTCCGATGAAGTGCGGACGAAGCTTGGTCAAATCTGCGCGTAAACATTCTTGGTCTAGGCTCTACGCCCGGCCAAGTTGGCGTGACACAAACATTTCTTCTTCCGTTCGCCGAGATTGGTGCGCGACGAAATCCCGCACTCTCTCGGCTCACCGCAAGGTGGGCGCCGTGGCGAACTTTTTGGCTAGTTTTTATTAACTATCTGTTTTTAAAGGATTTTTCTGATCGTCGGTTCACAGAAGGAGATGAAAATGCAAACTCTCCGGCTTGACGAATCGCGTCGCGCAACTGAAAACGTGCCGAATTGCGAGTCCGTCAACTTGTTGATGCAAAATGGAAAAAGGGCCGCCGACGGAAGCTGCGAGCCGATGCCCGGCAGCGCCTTCCTGCGACATATGTTGCTCCCCTTGCCGCTTGTCGTTAGCTTGACGCGGGTCTTTAGGGGAATCGCATGCTCACCGGCGAATTGCGCAGCAAAATCGATAGCATCTGGAATGATTTCTGGTCCGGCGGCCTTGCCAATCCGCTTCAGGTCATCGAGCAGATCACCTTTTTGATTTTCATCAAGCGCCTCGACGAAATGCAGGAGGTCGCGGAGCGCAAGGCCACCATGCTGAACCGCCCTCTGGAGCGGCGGATTTTTCCGGAAGGCGCGGACGAGAAGGGCGAGCCTTGGGAGAATTTGCGCTGGTCGCGGTTCAAGAATTTCGCCGGGCCTGAAATGTTCAGGACCGTCGACGAACGGGTCTTCCCCTTCCTGCGCGGCCTCAACGGCGATGGCGGCGAATACGCCAAGCATATGAGGGATGCGCGGTTTCAAATTCCCAGCCCGCAGCTTCTGACCAAGGTCGTGGAAAAGCTCGATCATGTAGACATGGGCGACCGCGACACCAAGGGCGACGTTTACGAATATATGCTGGCGAAGATCGCGTCCGCCGGTCAGAACGGCCAGTTCCGCACGCCGCGCCATATCATCGCGCTGATGGTCGAGTTGATGCAGCCGAGACCCGAGGACGTGATCTGCGATCCGGCGGCGGGCACCTGCGGCTTTCTGGTCGCCGCTGGTGAATATCTGCGAAAGCATCACGCGGGCCTGTTCAGCGATGCGCGCCTGAAAAAGCATTTCAATGAGACGCTGTTCAACGGCTTCGATTTCGACCCGACCATGTTGCGCATCGGCGCGATGAACATGGCGCTGCATGGCGTCGAAAACGCCAATGTCGCCTATCGCGATTCCCTCGCCGAGGACCATGCCGAGGACGCGGGCGCCTATTCGCTGGTGCTCGCCAATCCCCCCTTCGCGGGTTCCCTCGACAATGAGACCACCGCCAAGGATTTGCAGCGCATCGTCAAGACCAAGAAGACGGAACTGCTGTTCATCGCCCTGTTCCTGCGGCTGTTGAAGGTGGGCGGGCGCGCGGCGGTGATCGTGCCCGATGGGGTTTTGTTCGGCTCCTCCAAGGCGCACAAGGATTTGCGCAAAATGCTGGTCGATGAGAACAAGCTCGACGCCGTGATCAAACTGCCGTCTGGCGTTTTTAGGCCCTATGCGGGAGTCTCCACCGCCATTCTGGTTTTTACGCGCACGGGCGTCGGCGGCACGGATTTCGTCTGGTTCTACGATGTGCAGGCGGATGGCTGGTCGCTCGACGACAAGCGCCAGCCTCTGCTGGCGCCGGAAAAACTCGGGCCCACGCCGGAGGCAGAACTGGACGAGGCCGAAGCGGCGAAGAACAACCTGCCCGATCTGCTGATGCGCTGGGAGGAGCGGGCTTCCGCCGAACGCGACCGTCCGCGCACGGCGCAGAGTTTTTGCGTTCCAAAAGCTGAAATTGCGGCGGCGGGCTACGACCTTTCTCTCAACCGTTTTCGCGAAGTCGAGCACGACGAGGTCGCGCACGACAGCCCGGCGGAGATTCTTGCGGACTTGCGTCGGATCGAGACCGAGATTTCCGATGGCATGGCGCGGCTTGAGGAAATGCTGGCGTGAACAGCCTCTCGCTCGGCAACCTCGCTATTTTTAATCCTTCCTGCTCGCATTTGCATGAGGATGAGGAAGTCGCGTTCGTGCCGATGGCCCGTGTTTCAGAAACGGGCCGAATGGACGTTCCCGAAACGCTTGCTGCGGCTGATTTGAAAGCTGGCTATAGCTATATGCAAAACGGCGACGTTCTCGTTGCGAAAATCACGCCATGCTATGAGAACAACAAAATCGCAATTGCGGATTTCGGCCAGCGGCACGGTTTTGGCTCGACTGAATTTCATGTCATTCGGCCTTTCTCGGACAGGCTCAACAATCGCTTTCTTTGCCATTTTCTTCGCCAAGACCGTGTGCGAGTCGAGGGCGCGCGTAGAATGACGGGCAGCGCAGGCCAGCGGCGCGTACCGAGAAAATTTCTTGAAGAACTGATAATACCCCTTCCGCCCCTCGCCGAACAGCGGCAGATCGCGGCGATCCTCGATCAGGCCGACGCCCTGCGCCGCAAGCGGAGGGAGGCTATAGCTCGTCTGGGTCATTTAACCGAGGCGCTGATCTCAACTATCATTCAGAATCTGCGCGTCGAGGGACGAAGAAAAGTCAGGTTGGCCGATTTCGTTGACTTTCAAGTCGGCTATCCATTCAAGAGCAGCCAATATTCAGAAGATTTTGCTGACATAAGGCTATGCCGAGGCGCGAATGTCCTGCCCGACAGGATTGATTGGCAGGATACGGCCTATTGGCCACGAAATTTAGCGAGCGATTTCGGAATTTTTGAACTCCACGAAGACGATATTGTGCTTGCGATGGATCGTCCTTGGATTTCTGAGGGCCTAAAAGTGGCGCGAGTAAAGGAAAGCGATCTGCCCGCTCTCCTCGTCCAGCGTGTAGCCCGACTGAGACCGAACGACCGACGAGCATCCGCTTTTTTGCTCGAACTGCTCAAAAGCACGGAATTCGTGGGGCATTGCAAAATCACGGAAACAACTGTCCCGCATATTTCACCGGTCGAAATTCGAGAGTTTGAAATACCATTGCTTAACGACAGTGACCTTGAACGGATTGGTGGTAGGTTCGCCGAAGTCGACAAAATGAAAGCCGCCCACCGCGCCCATCTGAAAAAACTCGACGCCCTGTTCGCCGTCCTGCAACACCGCGCCTTTCGCGGCGAGTTGACGGGCGCCTCCGCAGGCAAAAATCTGGAACTGGCCTGACGCTCAAACCTTACGGATCGGGCCGGGATAGGCGCCGATCAAGGCGTCGCTGGTCATCAGCGTCAGCCCTTCGACCATGGCCTGCGCGATGAGGATGCGGTCGAACGGGTCCTTGTGCAGCGGCGGCAACAGGTCGAGCGCCACGGCATGGGCGCCCGTGATCGCCAGTTCCTCATAGCCGTTTTCGATCAGGCCCTGCCGCAAGGCGCGCGGATCGACGCGAAAATACGGGCGATCAAGGCCGCGTTTGATGGCGATCTCCCAAAAACTGGCGGCGCTGAACCAAAGCGCGTTGTCCGGGTTCTCGATTGCCTCGCGCGCCGCCTGCGGCAGTAACTCCGGCGCGCCCGCCGCCCAGAGCAGCAGGTGCGTGTCGAGCAAAAACCTCATGACTCGCCGTCGAACAGGCTTTCGATCTCCGCGCGGCCCATGCGGTCGAAATCTTCGGGAACCTCGATTTGACCGCTCAGGAAACCCGTGCGGCGCATGGCGGCGGGTTCCGGCGCGTCGAGCGGCGTGACTTTGACCAGCGGTTTTCCCGCCTTGGCGATAATGAAACTGTCACCCGCCGCCGCCTGTTCGACGAGGCGCGACAGATGGGTCTTGGCTTCGTGGATGTTGATCTGGCGCATGGCGAACTCACTGGACTAACCCAATTTAGTCCAGTGAGTGCGAGAAACCAAGGGGCCGCCTTTTTCTGCCGATGGACAAAGGGCGCGAAACCAGTTCGAATGGCGGGGCCATGTCGCAATTCCATTTTCTCAAGACTGAATTTCCTGAAGTTTTTGCCGCCGCCGCACAGGCCGAGTCGCAGGCCTATTCGGATGCGCGCGCCGCCGGGGTTCATTGCCGCATTGCGCTGGAGACTTTGGTCGATTGGCTTTTTCGGCGCGAGAAGAGCTTAAAAACGCCCTATAGCGACAACCTCGCCGCCTATCTCGCCGAACCGAGTTTTCAGGCGCTGGTCGGGCAGACGCTTTCGATCAAGGCGCGTTTCGTCAAGGATGTCGGCAACGCCGCCGCCCACGGCAAGCCGGTCTCCGCCCAACTGGCGGCCACCGCCCTGCGTGAATTTTTTCATCTGGCCTATTGGCTGGCGCGCACCTACGCCAAGGGCGACAAACCCGCGCCGGACGCCGTTTTCAGCATCGAGGCCTTGCCGCGTCTGACGCAGGTCACCACCACTTCGCTGGCGCAACTTCAAGAAATCGCCCGGCGCTTTCAGGACAATGTCAAAACCCGCGACGAGGCCGAAAACGCGCGCCGCGCCAGCGAGGAGGGCCGCGCCGCGCTGGAGGCCGGACTCGCCGCCGCTCGCGCCGAGATCGCCGCCATCCGCGCCGCCAACCAGCAAATTCCCGACAGCCACGATTACAACGAGGCGGAAACCCGCGACCTCTATATCGACACGCTTTTGCGCGAGGCGGGATTCGATCCGCAGGCGCCTGACGCCGTCGAGGTCGAAGTTGCGGGCATGCCGAGCGATAGCGGCCAAGGGTTTGTCGATTACGTGCTGCGCGGCGGCGACGGCAAGCCGCTGGCGCTCGTCGAAGCCAAACGCACGCGCCGCGACGCGCGGATCGGTCAGCAGCAGGCAAAGCTCTATGCCGACTGCCTTGAGAACCAGTATGGCCAGAGGCCGATCATTTTCTGCACCAATGGTTATGACCATTGGATTTGGGACGATTCTCGTGAGCCGCCGCGCGCCATTCAGGGCTTTTTGAAGCGCGATGAATTGGCGCTGATGATGCAGCGTCGCACGACGCAAAAGCTTTTGGGGGAACAGGCCATCGACAACGCCATTGTCGAGCGGGCCTACCAGCATCGGGCCGTCCGCCGGGTGGCCGAGTCTTTTGAGCGTGATCGCCAACGCAAGGCGCTGCTGGTGATGGCCACTGGCGCCGGAAAGACCCGCACGGTGATCGCGCTGTGCGACCTGCTGATGCGCGCCAATTGGGTGAAGAACGTGTTGTTTCTCGCCGACCGCACCGCGCTGGTTCGGCAGGCGGAAAAAGCGTTCAAGAAATTCCTGCCGGGGTCGCCGACGGTCAATCTCTGCCTCGACAAGGAACAGGAGGGCCGGGTGTATTGCTCGACCTATCCGACCATCATGAAGATGATCGACGAGGCGGGGGCCGCCGAGCGGCGCTTTGGCGTCGGCCATTTCGACCTGATCGTGATCGACGAGGCGCATCGCTCGGTCTATCGAAAATACAAGGCGATCTTCGATTATTTCGACGCCTATCTGGTCGGGCTGACGGCGACGCCGAAGGGCGAGGTGGATCGCGACACCTATCGGCTGTTCGACCTCGAAACCGGCGTGCCGACCGACGCCTATGGTCTCGACGAGGCGGTGCGCGACAGGCATCTGGTTCCGCCGCGCGTGATCGCGTCGAGCACGGATTTTCTCGATGCCGGTATTCGCTACGAACAGCTTTCCGACGAGGAGAAGGAGAAATGGGACGCGCTGGAGTGGGACGAGGAAGGCGCTACGCCTGAAGCCGTTGAGGCCCCGGCGCTGAACAAATGGCTGTTCAATGCCGACACGGTGGACAAGGTGCTGAAAGCATTGATGGAGACCGGGCTGAAGGTCGATGAGGGCGAAAAGCTCGGCAAGACCATCATCTTCGCGAAGAACCGCCCGCACGCCCAATTCATCACGGAGCGGTTCGACGCCAATTACCCGCATCTCCAAGGCCATTTCGCCCGGACCATCGACTATTCGATTTCCTATGCGCAATCGCTGATCGATGATTTCTCCACGCCCGCGAAAACGCCGCAGATCGCAGTTTCCGTCGATATGCTCGACACCGGCATCGATGTGCCGGAGGTTGTGAATCTGGTATTTTTCAAGCCGGTCCGCTCGAAAACCAAATTCTGGCAAATGATCGGGCGCGGGACCCGGCTCTGCAAGGACCTGTGCGGTCCGGGCAAGGACAAGGCGTTTTTCTATATTTTCGACTGGTGCCGAAATTTCGAGTTTTTCAACGAGAATCCCGGCGCGACCGACGCGGTGGCGGCGGACTCGCTGAGCAAGCGTTTGTTTGACGCCCGTGTGCAGTTGATTGGCCAGTTAGACGCTGCGGAGCCTGCCGATGATGAGAAGAGTCGCGCCGTCGTCGATCTGCGCCAGTCGCTCGCGGGAGCCTTGCGGGATGAAGTGCGCGGCATGAGCCCCGACAATTTTCTCGTCCGTCCTCATCGGCGCCAAGTCGAGAGATTTTCCGACGAGGACTCATGGAGCAGTCTCGACGCCGACGCTCGAACCGAGTTGATCGAGCATGTAGCGGGGCTTCCGACAAGCGTGACCGACGACGATCTCGCCGCCAAGCAATTCGACCTGACAATTTATCGCACGCAACTGGCGCTCTTGCAGACCGATGCCTCTTTCGCCACGCTGAAGAAACGCATCCGCGATATCGCCGGACTGCTGGAAGGCTTGGCCAACGTGCCCATGGTCGCCGCCGAACTGGCGCTGATCCTTGAGGTCCAGACAGACGAGTTTTGGCAGGATGTGACCGCGCCCATGCTGGAAACCGTTCGGCGCCGACTGCGCGGGCTCATAAAATTGATCGAATTCAAGAAGCGGCCTATCGTCTATTCCGATTTCGAAGATCGCGTTGGCGTCGCCGCCGAGATCGAGGTGCGCGGCATCCCCATCGGCACGGATATGGAAGCGTTTCGCCGCAAGGCGCGGGCGTTCCTGCGTCCCTACGAAAATCACATCGCCGTTCTAAAACTCCGGCGCAACGAGCCTTTGACCGCCACCGACCTTTCCGAACTTGAGCGCATTTTCGTCGAGGCGGGCGTCGACGCGGACTCACTGGGCCGATTGCAAGCCGAGGGCGGGCTCGGTCGATTTGTCAGAACCTTGGTCGGTCTCGACCGCGAGGCGGCTCAGGCGGCGTTCGTGGAATTCATGTCAGGCCGTCCGCTGACCGCCAACCAGCACGAATTCCTCGGCCTATTGATCGAGCATTTGACGGCAAAGGGGATCATGGACCCCGGCCTGCTCTACGAGGCGCCGTTCACGGATTTCGACAGCAACGGAGTCGCGGGCGTTTTCGAAACGGCGGATGTCGTTAGGCTCATTGAAATCCTGACTGAGGTCGAAAAGAGGAGCGCCGCGTAAATCCCTGCCCGAAAGTCCTTTTGAAAAACCATTTTCAATCACATCAGTGAAGCCGCATTCTGACCTCGCGTCGAATATGCACAATTGTCTTAATTGAGCCATTGAGACCCCGACCGTAACAAAACGACGTGGAAGGAATCGAAAAGTGAAAACCACAACTTTTTCCGCTACTTTTCTCACCTTTTTAATGGTTGCGCCGACCGTCCAAGCCGACGAAAATTGGAAGCAAGTTCCCTGCCGCACCTACATTGAGACTTTTACCAACGGCGGCTTGGAATTGATCAAATTAGTTGATGAAGTTTCGGTTGAACTTCCCGGAATGAACACGCCGAATGCTATCGACGGGCTGGCCTGCGAATGCATCGGTAAGGATAAGTCTCTCGGCGAAGCCGCCAACGCCTTGAGCGGAGCCCTCAAAACGGGACTGTGGCCGCAGATTCCAATCGGTGGCGCTACGGCGGACCCCGCAGCACACCGCTGGGCGGCAGATTTCGGGAACTGGATCGGGGGCAAGGGGAAACGTCCGAGCTTGAACGGGCATCTGGCCTGTGACTACGTTCGACCCAACTGATGCGAACGCGAAACAACTGTTCTGGAATGAAATAATCGAATTCATTGATGCAGCGCAAGGACGCCATCGTGCCGTCAGGGCAGATTAGTTCTTTGCCGCCGTCGTCGCCTACAGCCGCGAGCGCGAATCATGTCGCTTCTTGGAGTTCTCTACTGCGAAAATCCGCAACAGCTAACGGCATCAGGCCTTCGGGGGGAATAAATGTATCGCAAGTCAGGTATGGTCTATCGGCACCAACCGCCAACGATTACAGCTTTGCCAGCAATTTTGGCAGCGGACGCTCCTCATGTCCTCGACGGCACGATTTGCAATGACTATGCATTCCACTTCGAATCGCGCGAACACTTTAGTGCATTTCCCCTGCACAAGCTGATCGGCAAATTTGCCGTGTATGGCAGACTGTTCGCAGCTTAAGGCTAGTTGCCCGTCTGTTTCCTGTCGGTCGAGTTTAAGGCTAGCAAGCGCGGATTACTAGCTACAGTGCTGGATTCAGTTCCTTGCGCCAACCTTTTATCGCTTTTCTCGGCAGCCATGCCACCATTACCACCAGAGGTTGCTGCGGAACTGGCAGTGTTGCCGCTCCGAGCGACATCAGACTCCGCGTGCCGTCCATCACCGCCCGCGCCGACGGAAAGAGACCATCAACGCCAGCGGCGCCGTTTAATCATTTCGGCCTTGCGCCGAGCTATACCGGATCAAACATTCCAACGCGCTGATTCAATGATCCGTTTCATCAATGAACCGCTTTCGAAGTCTAAGTGAATTAAATTCAATGGCGACAATCTCTTCCAATCTGGCGCATCCATGTTCAATCACAAATTCCCGTATAACGCAGTTCATCACAAGAAACCAACCCTCAAGGTAAAAAGCGTCTGGACATAGTGCGAGAAAGTCAGTCTGCGATTGTGGATCATCGAATTGAACTCTCCAGATTTTTGTGACCACAGCTTCTTCTTCATCATCGAGTTTCATAAGGATGTCCACAGCCAGATCGTGTGTTCCTATGAAAACCGTCGTAATGGGCATAATCAATCGTCCGTCCCGAGATAATTCCTCAACATAATCGTCATTACAAAACACTGTTTTTTCCATCATCATAATATTATTTATCACAAATACGAAATCGGAATTCAAATTCCGACCGGATTTTTGAAATTACTATTGGGCGGCGATCAATTGGTGAGACGGTTTCTGTCGGCTTTGTGGCCGATGGCCGGGATGCTGGGAGGTGGAATTGGGGGATGATTTGTAGAGAATGGCGCAGATTTGGCCAAAGTCCAGTTCTTTCCCTCAATTCCCCAAAGCGTTTTTTACGTCGGCGAGGGCTTTTTCGCAGGCGATCCGGTCTCCGGCTTGATCGGCTTCGCGCGCTCGCGCCATTCCGCCATCAATCGCCTGCATGGTTTTCGCGGAAATGTCTCCCAACCGGACCTCGGCGGCGGCAATCGACTTTGGCGTGGGCTGGCGATTCATCGTCGCCGCCGTCGTCTCTTTCCCGCTCGGTCCCGCAGCGGCAGCGGCCTCCAGCTTGGTGTCGATCTGGGCCTGCATCTCGCCAATCTGTTGTGAACAGGGACCAGCAAAAGTTGCCGTTGCGGAGGAAATCGATACGGCGAGGCCAAACGTCAGCGCAATGCGATTGTTCATGGATCGACTCCCTAGATGACGATTCTGCACCCCTCAGCGGGATCATTTTACCAGATCGACGAGTTTCCTCACAGGCTGGACCCCATAACAGCAAGGTTCGGCGGCAAGCTGAGGAGTCAAGGATTGGAGATGGTGCGGGACCTATCGCCATATATCGCCAGCCATCCGGCGGGCGCGCAAGAGCCACAGCGCACACTCAAGCATGAATCGAGCGCGCCCAAATTCGCGGGTGCGCCGCATATTTCACAGACATGCAGTGACCGTTCCCGCGCTATGAATTTTATCCCGCGCAACCGATCCACATCTGCGGCTGGGAGCCCTTCGTGACGGAAATAAATGGTCAGCGCACCAAGCTTCTCCTTGACCTGCGTTATCCTGAATAACGCTCCCGGATTGTCCGACAAGATTTGCTCCGCCGCCGTAAAGACGTCGTCTATCAATTGTCGCCATCCCTCGTGTCCACCTTCGATGTCGATCCGAGACTGCTCGAACCATTTTGGATGTTTTTCGATCCAATTTTTTAGGGAAATCATTGCGGTATCCTACTGGCAACCATTCATTGTTTAGGTTTGATCAGAGGCCACATCGAGGACTTCTCACTTAATCAAAGAGGCAGCGTTGTGCGGCGAAGTCTGTATTACTTTAGATAAATACATTCATAAGCACAACTCACGGTATCGCGTCCGTACGAAGGATGGAGAACATTTCAATGAACTCAACAATTATTATCACCTGCGGTGCCACCACAGCGGATATTCGGCAAGAGCTTGGCTCCCGCTGCGGAGGATTTTCGAAGCTTAAACCTCACGATCCGAGGGGAATCTATGGTGATTTCATATTAAACGTCACCGATGAAGACGCCGCTTTTTATAAAATGAAGTATCCCAAGGTTGTTCGCAGCTTACCCTGACAGGTCCGAACGCCCAATTCGTCCCAAACGGTAATAGAAGGACATTTTTCCCCAATGAGCAAAAATCGCATCTACGATTACCCAATAAGTTATGCGCGTGCCGAATTCATCTTGAAGTGCATTAGTGACGATGACAGCTATATAGAGCCTATGAACATGGTCACACTATCTGACTCCCTCGCCATTTATTATTGGTTGCGATTTTCAAATGTAGTTCATCGCTATCCCGAAAATCGTTTCACCGTTCCGAATGGCTGGGGAGGAACGAAATGGCTGGCCGAGCATTCACCTGATAGTGTCATCATCGAGTGGACGTGGGCTATTTTCAAAGCTGACAACGACCGAATTAGTTTTGACAAGGCATTGATGCAGGAAGCCGATGCAAAACTGTTGGCGTATCTGGCCCGCCCCATAAAGCCTCTCT
Organism: uncultured Rhodoblastus sp.; assembly: GCF_903903185.1. GTDB lineage: Bacteria > Pseudomonadota > Alphaproteobacteria > Rhizobiales > Beijerinckiaceae > Rhodoblastus. The sequence goes on along the minus strand of NZ_CAIUXT010000250.1, from coordinate 1,723 downwards.
GATCAAAGTTTTCCGTAATCATTCGACGGCGCCACCGATGCAGGCGAACTCATGAATTCGAGCCGTAACGGGTGGCCCCCGTCACCGTCGGAATCTTGACGCCGATCCCCCGCAAAACGCCATGAAACTCTTTCTCGACCTTGATCCCCAGCATAATCCGCCCGCCACTGGACAGGCAGTCGCAGCCCTCTACGGCCAGTTCAGCCTTGATCCTTGCCGCGATCCGATCCCGGACGGCTTTATGCTGTTCGCAAATATCGGCAAATGCCTTCCAGTCGAGGACGTTCTGGGATTTTTCGATCTCGTGGCGCATGTTTAAAAGCGGAAGCCCGCTCTGGCGCCGCAGAGCATTTCGTTCCGTCATCTGTGTGAAAAGGTCTGCTCTCGATGTCATGACCGTTCGATAATGCCGCAACGATTGATCTGCATCAAGAAAATGATCCGATGTACCGGATCGCAGTCCTGAAGGTCGCCGCTTTCTGACGCAGCGGTCGATCTTCTGCGCGGCCAATTGGCGACGCGCCGAGCGAAGCAAGCGCATCTGTTCCCCGCCAACGCATGAACGAGCGAATCGTGCTCGATATGGAGAAACAAAATGAAAAAGTTCCTCGCTGCCGTCGTCGCCGCGCTGGCGCTGACCTTGAGCGCGAGCGCGCGGGACGTGGATTCGCAGAATGATTGGGTGATGCTCACCCTCGGGTGGAGCAACGGTAGGGGCGCTTACACGATGAACAAAGGTTTTGTTCCTGAGTTCGCAAACAAGGGTCAATGCCAATTGGCTCTTGCTCGCGCGCTTCAGATAGACGCTCGACTGTCGCACGCGGAGGGAGGTGGCAACATCTACCTCTGCACACCCTTGAGCGATTGGTCGGTGGCGGTGTTGTGAAGTCGCGAATTGCCGTCCACGCCTAAAGAAGGGCGTGGGCGGCCTTTCAGAGAGCTATAGGTGAGGCAGCACCCGGCCCTACGGGCTATTAATGGATGATGCCATTCAACGAACTGTTTGGGAACGACCGGGTTTCGCGCATCATGGCCACTCGAATACATAAACAACATTACAATGCGCTGATTCATTGAATCGTTTCAGCCATTCGCGTGCGAAATTCATGAAAAATGGCGCGCTGGTGGGATCACGCTCCTCCGCAACTATGCTCCGAATTGGGTTTTTTCCATCTGCCGTGAGTTCGAAGATTTAATGACGAGTAGACTGTACCCCGGTCATCTCCGGGCGGGCAGTCGATTTGTCGGCTGACAAGGCACAATTTCACACTATCGCCCGGTAGTGAGGCTTCCATCGCGGGGACATAGGCATAACTGCCATTTTGATTGATGCCATTGGTGTAGGTTATGCCGCCAGCGCTGGCGCCGCTGCACGACCAGTAATCTCCATCGGCTGTATCGCCATGGCGCCCTTGAGATTCTTTACCGGATCGGCATTCTTCCCCGGCGGGAAAGACTTCCTTTACGTTGGCAATCTCGCAGATGGGCGGCGTTATCAGTTGGTCCCGTGGGGTATGAGTTTCCATCCATTGCTGATAAATGCTTTTGGGCGCAGGGTGGTTTAACATCCATTTTTCGACCCACTCGCGATATCGCGGTGTGCCGTACCAACCAGAGCACGCAGTTGAGCAAGCGCCAGTAACGGATTTAGGCGTATTGAGAATGCTTGCTGCGCAAGCCGCGCAGGCATCGAACGTGTCGGCATGGGCCATCGTAATCGGAG
>NZ_CAIUXT010000249.1 GCF_903903185.1 uncultured Rhodoblastus sp. | reverse complement strand
TCCGCGCGCCTCTATGCGCGCGGCAACCCCAAACGCCAGGGCTTTGCAGCCCTTTTCTCTCAACCCGACTGGTACACTTTTACACCGCCAATTGGCACATTTTGTCGCCGCCGTTGACAGGCGACGCTCTCAACGCGACATCGCACGCTGCTGTGGAATGCAAATCGTTGAGAAGCGTCTACGATCAGCTGATGCTGTTTTTAGCATTTATCGGTCAAGTTTTCATCAGGTTCGTGCGTAGGGGTTTCTGCTATGTCGTTTGGGATTTCCTGCAGAAGGCTTTGCCCTTTCTGCAACCGACGCCCTAGCGCCTCGATGAATCCCTCATACCGCTCGCGGCCCTTCGCCTGCGCGGCGGCCTGCGCGTCGCTCGGCAGGGGCGGCGTAATGGTCAGCCAGAAGCGCACGAACAGCGCCAGCGTTTCGGTCGAGATGCCGATATTCCGCTCAAGTCTTTGCACCTGGCGGGACAGCCGGTCGAGACGGCGGGTGAAGGCGGCTTCACGCCGATCCGCGCCATCCGGCGACAGGAAGGACGCGACGGCGGCCTCGACGATCGCCGAGCGTGATAGCCCTTTGCGGTCGGCAAGATCCGCGATCTGCTTCAATAGAGCCGGCGGGAAATAGACGTTCATCCGGTCGCGCATCGGCTGCCTTTCACAGTTCGAGTCCATCCGCTGGGTCGAGCGAAGCTTGACGCGCGAGGCCGCGCATCTGCTGGCGGAGTACCCGGGCCTGGCGCGCTGCGTCTTCAGGTTCATCGTCGATGACAGCGAATTCCTCATGCGCGGGGGCATTCGTCGCTTCCCTCACGATTGCCACATGATCGGGAAGTTCGGGCTCGCGCCGCACGCCGCCGTTCGCCATGTCCTCGGCTTTTGCAAACTCGGCGAGCAGCGCCGCCGATGGTTTTTGCGGGGCGAGCACCGACCAATTGTCGGGCATGGATGGCCCGGGTTTGATCGCAAGTGCAGGCGGCGGCAGAACGCGCTCGATCAGCCGCTTGTCCTCGAAATACCGAGCCTTCTTCGCCCGGATCGGCGGCGTTCCCGCCAGCATGACGATCTCGTCGGCGGGCGGGAGCTGCATCACCTCGCCGGGCGTCAGCAACGGCCGCGCAGTCTCGGATCGCGAAACCATCAGATGGCCGAGCCAGGGCGAAAGCCGATGCCCGGCGTAGTTTTTCATCGCCTTCATCTCGGTGGCGGTGCCGAGCGCGTCCGACACGCGCTTGGCCGTGCGCTCGTCATTGGTCGCGAAGCTGACGCGGACATGGCAGTTGTCGAGGATCGAATTGTTCGCGCCGTAGGCTTTCTCGATCTGGTTCAGCGACTGGGCGATCAGGAATGCCTTGAGGCCGTAGCCGGCCATGAACGCCAGCGCACTCTCGAAGAAATCGAGCCGGCCGAGTGCTGGAAACTCGTCGAGCATGAGCAGCACGCGATGTCGGCGATGCTTGGCATGCAGGTCTTCTGTCAGGCGTCGGCCGATCTGGTTCAGCACCAGGCGGATCAGCGGCTTGGTGCGGCTGATGTCGGACGGCGGCACGACGAGATAGAGCGTCGCGGGGCGCGCGTCCGCGATCAGGTCGGAGATGCGCCAGTCGCAACGGCGTGTGACCTGAGCGACGACGGGGTCGCGATAGAGGCCGAGGAACGACATGGCGGTCGACAACACGCCGGATCGTTCATTGTCGGATTTGTTCAGAAGCTCCCGCGCCGTGGATGCCACCACGGGATGCGTTCCCGCGTCGCCCAGGTGGGGCGTGGTCATCATCGCCTGCAGCGTCGTTTCAATCGGGCGCCTGGGATCGGAGAGGAAGGCCGCGACGCCGGCCAGGGTCTTATCCGCCTCGGCGTAGAGGACATGCAGGATGGCGCCGACCAGCAGCGAGTGGCTGGTCTTCTCCCAATGGTTGCGGCGCTCAAGCGAGCCTTCCGGATCGACCAGCACGTCCGCGACGTTCTGGACATCGCGGACTTCCCATTCGCCGCGGCGAACCTCAAGCAACGGGTTGTAGGCGGCGGAGGCAGAATTGGTCGGATCGAACAGTAGCACGCGGCCATGCAGGGCGCGGAAACCGGCGGTGAGCGTCCAGTTTTCGCCCTTGATGTCATGGACGATGGCGGAGCCCGGCCAGGTCAGCAGCGAGGGGACGACGAGGCCCACGCCCTTGCCGGACCGCGTGGGCGCGAAGCAGAGGACATGCTCCGGACCATCATGGCGGAGATACTCGCGATCCAGCTTTCCGAGCACGACGCCGTCCGGCCCCAGCAGCCCCGCGCCCTCGATCTCGATCGGCGTGGCCCAGCGGGCAGAACCATAGGTCTCGATGTTCTTCGCTTCGCGGGCACGCCATACGGACATGCCGATGGCGACAGCGATCGAGATGAAGCCACCGGACGCGGCGATGCAGGCGCCCTCCACGAAGACCGGTGGCGCATAGGCGTCATACGCGTACCACCACCAAAAGAAGGCTGGCGGGAGATACACCGGCACACCACGCGCCAGCTCGAACCAGGGTTGCCCGAGCTCGGGCTGGAAGCCGAGCCTCCACGCCGTCCACTGCGTTGCAGCCCAGATCGTGAAGAGCACGATCAGGAAGACGACGATGATCTGGCCCCAGAGGATTTTGGTAGCGGACAAAAGCGGCTTCCTTGGTGGCAAACACCACCAAATTGGCGTGGCGAAACGCCGGAATTCAAGAAGCGGCAACGGCTCGGCGTGCGCCCGGCGGCGGTGGCGTCATTAGACAGGCGGTAGCGTGGAACCGCTGATAAAACTGTGGCCAACGAGATTCCGAGACCTGCAGCGCGATGGCGGCGTCCAGGGGCGTGCGGAGAATAACTGTTCTATTCTCCGCAATATATGCGGCGAACCCGATTGCCGAACGCGGAGATTATATGCCACAATCTCCGCGAAAGGTGCGGCGAATGACGACCTACATCCACACTCTGGCCGACTGGCCCAAATTCCACTGGAGCCATGAAACACTGGCGTCCAGGTTGGCCGCTGTGCGTCATCACCAGGGCCGGCTGATAGGTCGCATGGAAGGGCTTGGCTTTCAGTTGCGCGCCGAGGCCGTCCTTCAGTCGCTGACCGAGGAAATCCTGAAATCGAATGAGATCGAAGGCGAAGTGCTCAATCGCGAACAGGTCCGGTCTTCGATTGCCCGCCGGCTGGGCATGGACATTGGCGCCCTGGCCCCTGTCGATCGCAATGTCGAGGGCGTGGTCGAGATGATGCTCGACGCCACCCAGAATTATGCAGCGCCGCTCACGAAGGCGCGCTTGTTCGACTGGCACGCCGCGCTCTTTCCCACCGGGCGCAGCGGGATGACGAAGATCCGGGTCGGCGCATGGCGCGATGGCAAGTCAGGTCCCATGCAGGTCGTCTCCGGCCCGGTGGGCCGCGAACGCATTCACTATGAAGCCCCCGCCGCGCCGCCTCTTGAGCGCGAGATGCGCGCTTTCATCGCCTGGTTCAACGACCGGGACTCCGTCGATCCGGTCTTGCGCGCCGCCCTCGCCCATCTGTGGTTCGTGACCATCCATCCGTTCGACGACGGGAACGGGCGCATCGCGCGCGCCATCGCCGACATGGCGCTTGCGCGCTCCGAACAAAGCCCGCAGCGCTTCTACAGCATGTCGGCCCAAATCCGGATCGAACGCAAAACCTATTATGACATTCTGGAAGCCACACAGAAGGGCGACCTGGACATTACCGCCTGGATCGAATGGTTCCTCGGATGCCTCGATCGCGCGTTCGATGGCGCGGAAATCATTCTGGCCTCCGTTCTGATGAAGGCGCGGTTCTGGGAGAGGCATGCGGGCGCGCCCTTGCAGGATCGCCAGCGCCTTGTGCTCAACCGGTTGCTGGGCGGCTTCGAGGGGAAGCTGACCTCGTCAAAATACGCCAAGCTCGCGAAGTGTTCTCAGGACACCGCATCGCGCGATATCGACGATCTGATCGCGCACGGCATTCTCACAAAGGACCAGGCCGGGGGGCGGAGCACCAGCTACTCGCTGGTGCCTGTTGATCGTTGATGGTCGTGGGAACGGCGATCACAAACCAAGCCCCCGCTTACGCCCGAACCCCCATTCGATGCCGCTGCCGTCCCTTGCCACGCCGGAGACATGCCGGCCGAGCTGCTTCTCCAACGGCGGCGACCATGGGACGAGCTGGAAACCCAGGCCGTTGTCGATCATGGCGAATCGGCCGGAGGTGAGCGTGAGGCTTTGACGGTAGGTTCCGGCAACTTGCTCGCCCGTAGCGGGCTGGAGATATGGCAGGCCGGTCTCGGCCGACAGCCTTGCTCCAACCGCGCTGAGCTCGCGGCGTCGCAGCGTGTCGAGGAGATCGCGCTGCAAGACGATGCGCTGGCCCTGCCGGCGGGCGAAGCCCTCGTCGGCGAGGTGTTCGGCGCGGGCGGTCATGGCTTCCCGAACCTCGCCGCCGAACCCGCCCATCGAGAGCGGCATCGGCTGACGTTCCACCAGCCGATGATCGAGCCAGGTGGCGCCCGGCGCGGTCACCTGCCGGGCAAGGTCGATGTCGGATCGGTTCGCAAGCACCAGCGTCGGCCGCTGGTCCTCGGCGCCACCGCACCGGCGCACCTCGACGATGCCACCGATGGGTGGGGCATGGGTGAAGGCTTCGGTATCCCGAAACCGCACATGGTGAGCGCGGCCATCCGTGCCGTCGATCAC
>NZ_CAIUXT010000248.1 GCF_903903185.1 uncultured Rhodoblastus sp. | reverse complement strand
GTGCGCGGCGAACGCGATGGCATTACCGTCGAAGTGGCGCTGTGGTGGAACGATTCCTACCACGAGAACGTGCTGGTCTTCACCAACAACATCCCGCAGCGCGACGGCGGCACCCATCTCGCGGGTTTCCGCAGCGCCCTGACCCGGCAGGTCAACGGCTATGCCGAAAGCTCCGGCATCGCCAAGAAGGAAAAGGTCGACCTGACCGGCGACGATTGCCGCGAGGGCCTGACCGCCGTGGTCTCGGTCAAGGTGCCGGACCCGAAATTCTCCTCCCAGACCAAGGACAAGCTGGTCTCCTCGGAAGTGCGCCCTGTCGTCGAGGGCGTCGTCAACGAGGCGCTGAGCCAATGGCTGGAGGAACACCCCGCCGAAGCCAAGACCGTGGTCGGCAAGGTGGTCGAAGCGGCCTCGGCGCGCGAGGCGGCGCGCAAGGCGCGCGATCTGACGCGGCGCAAGGGCGCGCTCGATGTCGCCAATCTGCCGGGAAAACTTGCCGATTGCCAGGAGCGCGACCCGGCCAAGGCGGAACTGTTCATCGTCGAGGGCGATTCGGCGGGCGGTTCGGCCAAGCAGGGCCGCGCCCGCGAATATCAGGCGGTGCTGCCGTTGCGCGGCAAGATTCTCAACGTCGAGCGGGCGCGGTTCGACAAGATGCTGTCGAGCGAGCAGATCGGCACGCTGATCACGGCGCTCGGCACCGGCATCGGCCATGACGAATTCAAACTCGAAAAGCTGCGCTATCACAAGATCATCGTGATGACCGACGCCGACGTCGACGGCTCGCATATCCGCACCCTGCTCCTGACCTTCTTCTATCGCCAGATGCGGCCTCTCATCGACATGGGCTGCCTCTATATCGCCCAGCCGCCCTTGTTCAAGGTCAAGCGCGGCTCGTCCGAGCAATATCTCAAGGACGAAAAGGCGATGGACGATTATCTCTCGGCCAATGGCGTCGAGGGCGCGATTCTGCGCCTCGCCTCGGGCGAGGAACGCGCCGGGGCCGATCTGCGCGCGCTGGTGGACGAGGCGCGCCTCGTGCGCAATGTGCTCGGGCAATTGCACAACCGCTACAACCGCATGGCGGTCGAACAGGCGGCCATCGCGGGAGCGCTAAAACCCTTGACCGCGCTGGGCGACGAAGAGGCGGCGCAACGCGCCGAAGAGATCGCGGCGCGGCTCAACGAACTCGCCGACGAGACCGAGCGCGGCTGGGCGGGACGGGCGGAAGCGGGCGGCTATGTGCTGGTGCGCGAAAGACGCGGCGTCCGCCAGGCGCTCCTTCTCGACGCCGGCCTGCTGGCCTCGGCCGAGGCGCGGCGCCTCGACGAGCGCGCCGCCAATCTGCGCCAGACCTATGCGACCCCGGCCCTGCTGATCCGCAAGGGCGAGGAGAGCAGGATCGCCGGCCCGACCTCGCTGCTTGACGCGATTCTCGCCGCCGGCGGCAAGGGCGTGTCGCAGCAGCGCTACAAGGGTCTGGGCGAGATGAACCCCGAACAGCTCTGGGAAACCACGCTCGACCGCAACGCGCGCTCGCTGTTGCAGGTCAAGATCAAGGAAGGCGACGAGGCCGAAGACCTTTTCGTCAAGCTGATGGGCGACGTGGTCGAACCGCGCCGGGAGTTCATTCAGGACAATGCGCTTAATGTGGCGAATCTGGACGTGTGAGGGTTTTTTCTACGACGCTTAAGTCCGAGGGATTCGGAGACGTCAATGGCGAAGAAATCAGTTTACAGCGAAGATAAGGGAGACCTTGCTTTGCGTGTGGTGCAAGATGGCGATTGCTTCACCGGTGCGCTTCTCGTTGGCCGCGAGCGCAAGGCTCTCTTCGAGGGCGATAACCTCGACGACGTCCTGCGGCTGCTGCGGAATGAAGTGGGAAAAGTTCATCCGAATTATTTTGGCTTCGACGGCGCGCGCGGCCGGTTTCTTCATTTCTTTCCGAATGGCTTCGAAACGGAGGCCTATTCCGAAGGATTTGACCGACGGTCGTCCGATTATGTCGGCTTCGAGCGCGAATATAAGCTTAAGGCGAAGGCTAAGCTCAACTCGCTCTTGCCGCTCGGCGAGGTTTTGTCGCGTACGGGCTTGGGGGAAGCTGCGCTTTCGGTCTTTCGAGCAACGAACCTCCTCTCGCCATTCGAGAAAACGCGCCTGCAAGACGTGCTGCGCGGGCGGACAGCCGACGCGTTTGTTCATGGCGCAGCACGATTCGCCATGGGGGATTTGCACGATGGGCTGCTGGAAATGCAGGACGCATTGAAGCCGCAGGATTCCGCCAAATGGACGGTGGTCACCTACCTGCCTTTCCTCTGGCGGCCGGAAGCGCACATGTTCCTCAAGCCGACCGTTAGCCAAGACTACGCTGAACGCGTCGGCCACCGCTTCGGACGCGATTACAAGCCACAACTGGAATTACCGGTTTACGAGAGCTTGCTTGACCTCACGACAATCACTGAGAAGGAAATCGCCGATCTCAAGCCGAGAGATCGAATTGATGTGCAAAGTTTCATATGGGTCGTCAGCGCCTACAAGGACGAAGATGCGATGACGAGGAATTGATCTCCACCAGTTTCCAGACGCAAGTTTCTCGTCCAAGCAGCTTCAGGCGATAAGCTACGGATGGCCCAGTATACCCAAGTAAGCTTTCCGGCAGCAGTAATAAAAAGCCCCGTTTCCGGGATCGCCGGAGCGGGGCTTTTTCAGTCGTTGTTCGCGGCGCGAGGAGCGGCATGGGGCGCCGGCGCGCGGCATGCAATCGTCCGGCGACCGGTCGCCTTGCTGGAAGCGGTCGCCGTTTCAACCTTGTCTTAGAAGTGGGAAAGCTGGACGGCGACGAGGACGATGCCCAGGATGACCGTCAGCGCGGTCGCGGGAATCCAGTTAACAGCTTGCATGATTCGGTTCCTTGCGATTTGAGAGTCCATCGACTGTTGAAAAGAGCGGATCGGTTCCGCTCCGGCTGGCGCCGCCGACATGGCGGCGCTCGCGCCCGTCCATGCGGAGGGGCGATGGCTTCCGAAATGTCGGAAGGAAAGGCCGATGGTATTGATCGTATTTTGCGCCGTAACAGAAATATTGCAACGCACAAAAACGCGTATCTGCCATAACCTTGACGCATAGCGTGTTGAATAGCGCCATGCGGGCGGGTCTTCTGCATCAATTCCCGAAAATCAAACAATCGGAACGTCGCGTCCCTTCCGTTCGGTTGGGCCCATTACCCAAAGAATCCGGCTTCCCCTGCGGGTTTATTCAAACTCATTTGGCATTCTGGCGGGATTGCCGCGCGAAGCGCGCCGGCCCCCTCGGCTTTGCCGGACGATGTCAGATCGAACGCTGGTTGACCCGCTGCGATAATGCTTCCGCGCTCTCCTTGCGCTCGGAATAGCGGTCGACGAGCGCATCGGCGCAGCCGCGCGTCAGCAGCGTGAACTTGACCAGTTCCTCCATCACATCGACGACGCGATCGCAATAGGGCGAGGGCTTCATCCGGTCGTCGTCGTCGAATTCCATAAAAGCCTTGGCGACCGAGGACTGGTTGGGGATGGTGATGAGCCGCATCCAGCGGCCGAGGATGCGCAGCTGGTTGACCGCGTTGAACGACTGCGAACCGCCGCAGACCTGCATCACGGCGAGCGTCTTGCCCTGCGTCGGGCGCACGGCGCCGAGCGTCAGCGGAATCCAGTCGATCTGCGCCTTCATGACTCCGGTCATCGCGCCGTGCCGTTCGGGCGAGCACCAGACCATGCCTTCCGACCAGGTGACGAGATCGCGCAATTCCCTGACCTTGGGATGGTCGGGCTCGCCATCGTCGGGCAGCGGCAGGCCGGCGGGGTTGAATACGCGGGTTTCGGCGCCCAGCCGATGCAGAAGGCGCGCGGCCTCCTCGTTGAGCAGGCGGCTGAACGAACGCTTTCGCAGCGAGCCATGCAGCAGCAGGATGCGCGGCGCATGTTTGGGGCGCGGCGCGACGAACAGGCTGTTCTCGTCGATGGGGCGGAAACAGGACTCGTCGAGGTTCGGCGTGGAATCTTGCAGTTCAGCCACGGGCGCCGCCCCGCAAAACTTCGGCGGCGACGCGCGCCTTGACGGCGGCGCCCGCTTCATACCAGCCGCGCGTGCCGTTGACGATGTGAACGACGGACAGCATTACCGGCACTTCGATCAGCACCCCGACCACGGTGGCAAGCGCCGCGCCAGAATGAAAGCCGAACAGGCCGATCGCCGCGGCGACGGCGAGTTCGAAGAAATTGCTGGCCCCGATCAGCGCCGAAGGGCCGGCGACGCAATGCGCTTCGCCGGCGATCCGGTTCAGCAGATAGGCGAGGCCGGCGTTGAAATAGACCTGGATGGTGATCGGAACCGCCAGCAGCGCGATGACCAGCGGCTGAGCTAGAATCTGTTCGCCCTGAAAGCCGAACAGCAGCACCAGCGTCGCCAGCAGCGCGACCAGCGACAGCGGCTGCAAGGTTTCGAGCAGGCGCCGCAAGGCCGCCTCGCCGCCCCCGGCGATCAGGGCGCGCCGCACCAGCTGGGCGACGAGGACCGGGGCGACGATATAAAGCGCCACCGACAAAAGCAGGGTCTGCCAGGGCACGGCAATCGACGACAGGCCGAGCAGCAGGCCGACGATCGGCGCGAAGGCGACGATCATGATGACATCGTTGAGCGCCACCTGACTCAAAGTGAAATGCGGCTCGCCCCGGCACAGGTTGCTCCAGACGAACACCATGGCGGTGCAGGGCGCGGCGGCGAGCAAAATCAGCCCGGCGATATAGGAATCGATCTGATCGGCCGGCAGATAGGGCCGGAACAGCCCGCCGATGAACAGCCAGCCCAGCAGCGCCATGGAAAAGGGCTTGATCGCCCAGTTGATGAACAGGGTGACGCCGATGCCGCGCCAATGTTCCGCCACCCGGGACAGCGCCGAAAAATCGATCTTCAGCAGCATCGGGACGATCATCAGCCAGATCAGCGCCGCCACCGGCAGGTTGACCCGGGCGATTTCAGCGCCGCCGATCAACTGGAAGAGGTTCGGGAAGAAATGGCCGAGCGCGACGCCGGCGGCGATGCACAGCAGGACCCAGAAAGACAGATAGCGCTCAAAAGCGGACATGTTAACGCTCCGGCTCGGATTCGAGGGTCGTCAGGCGACGTCAGGCTTTGCTTGTTCGCGAGTCGCCCCTTCGAGCCGCCCGATGGCGTCAAGGTCCTTTTGCAGGGTCAGCCGGTCGAGGCTTTTGACCGGCAAGGCGGCGAAGGCCGAGATGCGGTTTTTCAGATAGCGGAAGGCCGTGACGAAGGCCCGCTCCTTTTCCAGATCGTTCCCCTCGACGGCGGCGGGGTCTTCGATGCCCCAATGGGCGGTCATCGGCTGGCCGGGCCAGAGCGGGCAGGCTTCGCCGGCGGCGTTGTCGCAGACGGTGAAGACGAAATCCATGACCTGGGCCTCGGGTTGCGTGAATTCGTCCCAGCTTTTGGAGCGGGCGCCCTCGGCCGGATAATTGTAACTTTCGAGCACTTTCAGCGCGAAGGGATTGACGGCGCCCTTCGGGTGACTGCCGGCGGAAAAAGCGCGGAATTTTCCGGCGCCGTCGCGGCTCAGGATTTTCTCCGCCAGGATCGAACGGGCGGTATTGCCCGTGCACAGGAAAAGCACGTTGAAAACGCGGTCAGACATCGCAGGAGTCCTTCTGCGGACAGGAGGGAACAAGGTCGGCGATCAAAGGGGCGCAAAGTTCGGCGCGGCCGCCGCAACAATCCTTGAGCAGAAACAGCACGACGTCGCGCAACCGCGCCAGATCCGCGCGATAGACGATGGACCGGCTGTGTCGTTCGCCCCGAACCAGTCCCGCATGGGCGAGGATGGAGAGATGGGTCGATAAAGTGTTCTGGGGAACATCGAGCAAGCGCGCGAGTTCGCCCGCGGCTACGCCGTCAGGTTCCCGGCTGACCAGCAGCCTGAAGCTTTGCAGACGGGTCGCCTGCGACAAGGCCCCAAGTGCGGCGAGAGCGTTTAATTCATCCATATATCGAGAATATTAGAAATAAAGTCCGAGCGCAAGCCGGTGCTGGCGTCTCGCGCGATCGGCGGCGCGGAAAAACTAATTCTCGACCTGGATCATCACTTCGTTGCGCCGCATGAACCAAGGGGTCCAAGGCGGATTATATTGCGCGAGCGATGCGGGTCCGATCGCGCGCAGATGGCGCGCCTTGGTGAAGGCGACGAGTTCGGCGGTTTTCGCTTCGACGTCCGCCGCGCCCGCGAGCCCGGAAAAGCGGATCACAGCCAAGCGGGCCGGCGCGATTTTTCGCAGTTTGACGCGTGGGTCGATGGGTTCGGGCAGCGTCTCGAGCGTATAGTTGCTCGGCATGGTGAAGCGGATCACCCAGGCGCCCTCCTCCGGAGTTTGGGTCACCGGGGCCGTCATCGCGATCTTTTCGCTGGCCTTTTGCTGGGCGACGGGCGCGGTCATGTCGATGTTCTGGCGCCGCGTATTGCCGCCGAAAATATAGCCGGCCAGGAGGCGAAATCCTTTGTTCGCCGCTTCTCGGCGCTCGCCGGCGACCGTGACCTCGGCGGCGATGGCCGGTTGATAGTCGCGAATTTCAATGTCGCCCTGCTTGAAGGAGAGCTTGTATTTGGGCTCTTCAATGGCCATGGCCGGCTTTCCCGTGAGCGCAAGACAGAGAAGAAGGCCGAGCAACAGCCCCCGCGCCATCCTGTGAAATCCCCTCCGAAAACACAAAAGCGAGGCCGCCGGCTCAGGCCGGAGCCTTCTCGTCGGCGCGGGTTTCGGCCCGGCTTTGTTCGAGCGTCGGGTAGTCGGTATAGCCATGCGCGCCGCCGCCATAAAAAGTCTCCTGTCCCATCAGTTCGTTGAGCGGGGCGTTTTCGCGCAGGCGCTCTGCCAGATCGGGATTGGCGATGAAGGGGCGACCGAACGACACCAGATCGGCGCGACCGCTTTCCACCGCCTCGATCGCCATCTGCCGGTCGTAGCCGTTGTTGACCATCCAGGCGCCGTCGAACCGCTCGCGCAGCGCCGCATAGTCGAAGGGGATATTGTCCCGCGCGCCGCCGGTGTCGCCTTCCACCACATGGACATAGGCGAGGCCGAGCGGATTGAGGCCCTCGACCACATGATTGAACAAAGTCTGCGGGGCGCTGTCGTGCGAATCGTTCGCCGTCGAGACCGGGGAGATGCGGACGCCCAGCCGATTCGCGCCGATCACGCTCGCGCAGACCCTGGCGACCTCCAGCAGCAGCCGCGCGCGGTTCTCGATGCTTCCGCCATAGGCGTCGGTGCGATGGTTGGTCCCGTCGCGCAGAAAGGCGTCGAGCAGATAGCCATGGGCGCCATGCAACTCCACGCCGTCGAATCCGGCCTCGATGGCGCGGGTGCTGGCGTAACGGAACTCCTCGACGATGGCGGGGATCTCGGCAAGGTCGAGCGCGCGTGGCGTCGAGACGTCGACAAAGCCCTGGCCGGCGACGAAGGTCCTGGTGTTCGCCCTTATGGCGGAGGGACCGACGGGCGCCTGGCCGTCCTTTTGAAAACTGGTGTGGGAGACGCGCCCGGTATGCCAGAGCTGGACGACGATGGTTCCGCCTTTGGCGTGCACGGCGTCGGTGACGCGCTTCCAGCCCGCGACCTGCGCGTCGCTATAGCAGCCCGGCGTATCGGAATAGCCCTGCGCCTGCGCCGAGACCTGCGTGGCCTCGGCGACGATCAGCCCGGCGGAGGCGCGCTGGGCGTAATATTCGGCGGCGAATGGGCCGGGGACGAGACCGGGACCGGCGCGATTGCGGGTCAAGGGCGCCATGACGATGCGATTCGCGAGCTTCAGGGCGCCTGCTTGGGTGGGTTCGAACAAGGCCCCGGCGGAACGGGTCTGGAGAATGTGGCTCATGGCGTGGCTCCTGGAGCGATTATCGCGCTATGACAATGCTGTTTAACGGTGCGAAAAGGCTTGAGGTTCACCTCGCCGGTCCGGCTGGCGAACCTGTCACCGAGGTGAACATTTCCGTCGCATGGGCTTAGGAGCGGCGGTGGCGCATCGGAAGCGTCGGAAACTACCCATGGCCGGGAACGCCGATCGGGTCCTCACGCCTTCCATTTGATCGAACAGCCGATCGACGGCGTCTGGTCGGCGACGATCTGGCCGGTGCGTGCGATCTCGCGCATCGCCTCCACCAGTTCGCGCCGCGCGCCGGCGGGCGGCGGGGTGGTGCGGCCTTCGTCGAGACGGCCGCGGTATTTAAGCTTGCGGTCGCGCCCGAAGCCGAAAAAGTCCGGGGTGCAGACGGCGCCATAGGCCCGCGCCGTAGCCTGGCTTTCGTCGTGAAGATAGGGGAAGGGGAAGGCGTGCGCTCTGGCGAATTCCCGCATCTTGTCGAAGCCGTCCTGCGGATGGGTCCTGGCGTCGTTGGAGCAGATCGCGGCAAAGCCGACGCCCTCCTTGAGCAGCACGGCTGCGTCGGCGACGAGCCGGTCGATGACGGCGATGACATAGGGGCAATGGTTGCAGATGAAGACGATCACCGTACCGTTCGCGCCCGCCACGTCGTCGAGGCCGTAACTGCGGCCGTCCGTCGCCGGGAGGCGAAAATCGGGGGCTGGCGTGTCGAAGACGATATCCGTGGGAGTCGTGGCCATGACTTTGTTTCCCTGCGCGTGGGACGATTTCCGACCCCGCGAAATAGAGCGCCGCCCCGGGAAATCGTCAAGTTCGAACACCGGCTTTATCGCCACGATGGGGCCGAATGCGCCTTGAGAACCTGAGCCGGTTCAACTAGCCTCAACAGTGCGGCCCGCGACAGCGGACAAAACGTGACCCGTTTCGCGTCGCCAACGCGGGGGGGCGGCGGACCGATTTCCTGGCCCGAATGGATGGCATGAACGCAATCGTCGACAACGCCGGCGCCATTTTCGTGGCGACGCTGATTTCGCTCTCCTGCGCCGCCTATCTGGGCGATTTCGCCCGCCGGCGGTTCGCCGCGCTCAAGGGCGACGACCGCGCCGATTTCGGCGATGTGCTGGCGGCGAGCCTGACCCTGCTCGGCCTGCTGATCGGCTTCACTTTTTCGATGGCGGCCAGCCATTACGACCAGCGCAAAAATTACGAGGAGGCGGAAGCCAACGCCATCGGCACGGCCTTTGTGCGCGCCGACCTGCTGCCGGCCCCGCAAGCCGCGCAGACGCGGGAGCTGCTCAAGCTCTATCTCGATCGGCGGATCGCGTTCTACACCGCCGGCGACGCGGCGCAGCTGGCGCAAATCGACGCCGAGACCTCGCGCCTTCAGGCCCGATTATGGTCGGTGGCCAGGACCGCTGGCAACGCCCAGCCGACGCCCTTGATCGCTCTGGCGGTGGCGGGGACGAACGACGTCCTCAACGCGCAGGGCTTCACCCAGGCCGCGTGGTGGAACCGCATCCCGCTGGCCGCATGGAGCCTGATGGCGTCGGTGGCGGTTTGCTGCAACCTGCTGCTCGGCTTTCACGCGCGACGGTCGGGTTTCCTTTTGTTCCTGATTTCGCCGCTGATCCTCGCCATCGCCTTTTTTCTGATCGCCGACATCGACAGTCCGCGCGGCGGCGTCATCCGCGTGGCGCCGCATAATCTGACCAATGTCGCGCAGATGTGGGCGGCGTCGCCGCAACCGTGAGCGGCGCCGTTCGTCCGGCCATTCACTGCACGTAATAAAATCCGGCCAGCTGGAATTCCGGCAGGGTCCCGACAATGCCGGGCGTCAGCACGACGCCGGGAAGGAGATGATTGGTCAGTTCCGCGCTCAACGCCTCGGGCGACAGCTTGTCGGGATTGACTCCGTCAGCGATCAGTCTCCCGGCCAGTTCCCAAATCGTGTCATGGCAGGCGAGGAACACCGCGCCGCGCTTTTGCAGCGCCTGTATCGCCGCTTTCCGCTCGGCGAACAAGGCCGGGCTGGCCGGGGGGTCTTTCGGGTTGGCGGCGATTTTCGCCAGCTTGTACTTGTCCCAGACGGCCTGATCGAGCAAGGCGAGATGCGCGGAGCCATGGGTGGCCGAAACAGCGAGAAAATTCGGATGGCGCCAGGATAACACCTGCACATCGAGCGCATCGCGCATCAGATCGAGCCAGGGGCCGCCGAGATCGGCATTGTTCCAGATCTGCTTCTGGTTGCCGCGATAGGCCAGCGTCGCCTCCAGCGCCTCGTAATCCCAAAGATCCTTGCGGTCGAGAATCATCGGCACGGTCTGGAAATCGCGGCGGCGCGGCGCCTTTTCGAGCCGTGTCGCGAGATTGGCGAGATTATCCGAGCCCGGAGGCAGTTTGGCGGTTTTCCCGGCTTCCGCGCGCGCCGCGCCGAATCCTGCGAGGCCGACTGCAAAGCCCAAACTCAACGCGAGGAGCGCCTCACGCCGCCTCATTCCTGAACCGCTCATCGTCATTCCCTCGTTGCCATCCCGACCGTTTCTCGGCGCCATCGGCCCGGATCGGCGACGAAAGTCGGGACGCTTCGCCGGGCGACAGCGCATTCCCGAAAATCCGGCGCGTTTTGCGACAAAACAGGCCGTTCACCGAATCCGTCAGCTGGAAAAGCCGCGCACGCGCTGGAGCAGGTCCTGGTCGTCGAAGGGCTTGTTGACGACGAAGGCGTCGCGGAAATGGATCGGCAGATGGTCGCGTCCGTAACCGGTGACGAAGACGAACGGCACGCCGCGGCGCGCCAATATGTCCGCGACATCGTCCACCTTGCCGCCGACGATATTGACGTCGAGCAGGGCGCCGCACAATTCCTCGTCCTCGGCCAGCTTCACCGCCTCGTCGAGCGTGCCCACGGGACCGATCACGTCGTACCCGTCATCTTCAAGTAAGCCCCCGATATGGGCCGCGAGAAGGAATTCGTCTTCGATCACCAGAATGCGAGACATTGATACCTCCAGACGCTACAGGTTCAGTCAAGCAATGCTTCGACCCAAAGGCAAGCTTATTTTACATGCCAATCCCTCGGGAGCAAAATTCAGCTCCACTTTGCCCTGCAGGGAGTGGGTAAGACTGGACTCGATCAAACGGGCGCCAAAGTGTTTTTCGATCCGGGCCGCGACGGGCGGACCGCCACTTTCGATCCATTCGAACCTTAGCAATTCCGAGGAGTTGGCCGCCTCCAGCCGCCAGCGCAGATCGAGCCGTCCTTCGGGGCGCGACAGCGCGCCATATTTGCGCGCATTGGTCCCCAGCTCATAAAGCACCATGCCGAAATGCATGGCCGCTCCCGGCCCGAGAGAGGCTTCCGGCCCCTCGCAGCGGATGCGCGAATCGGACCCGGAAGGCCCCAGAGTCAATTGCTCGCGAATCAGTTCGTCGAGCCTTGCGCCCTTCCAGCCGGCGCGGGTCAGCAGCGTATGGGCGCTGGCCATGGCGCGCACGCGGCCCTTGAAATTGTCGAAGAAATCCTTCGGATCGGCATAGGCCCTGGCGGTCTGGCTGGCGATGGCCTGCACCATCGCCAGCGTGTTCTTGACGCGATGGTCGAGTTCGCCGATCAGCAGGCGCTGGGTCTCGTCGGCCGCCTTGCGCTCGGACATGTCGCGCAAGATCACGGTGAACAGGGTTTCGTCCTCGACGCGCGCCTGCGAAATCGAGGCTTCGATGGGAAATTCGCGGCCGTCGGCGCGCAGCGCCATCAGGTCGCCGAGACGCCCCATGGTTCTGCCGCTGACGCCAGTGCGGCCGAAACCTTCGACATGCTGGGCATGGGCGGCGCGGAAACGCTGGGGGATGAACCGGTCGAGCGGCTGGCCCAAAGCCTGTTGCGCCATGCAGCCGAACATTTGTTCGGCGGCGGCGTTGAACAGAGTGATGTTTTGTTTGGCGTCGATCGAAATGACCGCGTCCATGGCGGTTTCGACGACGCTCGCCAGCCGCGCCAGCACGGCGACGCGCCGCTGACGTCCAGCGAAATCCGTCCGCAGGCGCGCAAGCCTTATGGCGGCGGCGATGCGCACGATCAATTCACGGTCGCCACAGGGCTTTTCGACAACATCGTCGGCGCCGGCTTCAAACCCCTCGATGCGGGCGTCTTTGCCCGAACGCGCCGACAACAGCACGATCGGCAAGGTTGCGGTGCGCGGGTCGGCGCGCAATTGCCGGGTCAGGTCGAAGCCGCCGATCCACGGCGTCCCGGCGTCGCACAGCAGCAGGGCCGGGTCGGCGCTCCGGCAGGCGTCGAGCGCGGCCAGCCCGTCCGCGGCGAGAACCACGTCAAACCCCGCCTCCCGCAACAGGCCGCCAAGGCTTTCGCACGAAAAAGCGTCGCCGTCGGCGACCACGACGAGCGCAGGTGAGATGGAATCGATCGTATCGGAGGATGATTCGGGAGGCACGCCCCGATTGAAGCACGTTTGCAGCGAAAGCGTAAGCGCGCGCTTTAACGCATTGCCTGCCGGCGGCTCTATTTCATTGCCTGCCGGCGGGCTGGAACCTCACTCCGAGGGGCAAACGTAGATGGCCTTGATGCGCGACGTCACGCGCAGGCTGGGATAGCCATCGCTCACGTTGTTCATCAAAAAGGTGGCGCTTTCTCCGGGCTCGACGATCCCCGACGCCGTGATCGTGACGCCCTGAAGCGACATGGTTTGCGTCCCGATTTCAACGCGGCGTATGATCTTGCCGGGCAGGACATTGTTGACGTCCCAGGTGAAGGCGTTGGCGAAGGCGACGACGGACGGACTTCCCGAGCGGACCTTCTTCAAGTCGGCGTCATCGACCGGTTGGGGGGTGCAGGCGGCGATCTTGTCGGCAAGGCCTTTGGCCGCCAGGCGCGCCCGCGCCTCGTCTTCGCACTCGTCCCGGCAGCCGGTCATAAGATCGCGAATGCCCTGATCGGTGATGTCGGTGGCCGTCATTTTCGCTTTGAGGCAAACATGGAAACAGGTGTCGGCCGAGGCGGCGCCCGGCGAGCCTGAGAAACCCGCTCCGAACAGAGCAAAAAGCAGCAACCTTCTCGCCATCGCGCATTCCTCTCTCGATCCGCCAAACAGCAGGAGGTGGGGGGTCCACCCGGTCGGCGCAACCCCCTGCGCACGCATGCCCCGCACCGTAACAAAGCGCGGTGCGCGCGTCGGCGCGCAATTGCCGGGTCAGGTCGAGGCCGCCAATTCACGGCGTCCAGGCGTCGCACAGCAGCAGTGCCGGGTCGGCGCTACTGCAGGCGTCGAGCGCGGCCAGCCCGTCCGCCATGAGAACCACGTCAAAACCCGCCTCTCGCCGCAGGCCGCCAAGGCTTTCGCACGAAAAGGCGTCGCGGTCGGCGACCACGACGAGCGGATGGGAGGCTGAATCGATGCTGTCGGGCTATAATTTCCAAACCACGCCGCGATCGAAGGTCGTTTGCGCGGAAAGGGTAGGCGCGCTATTCCCGAGGGTCGGAGGCCATGTCCTCGAAGGTTCGCTAGCGCGGCTCCATCGCGGCGGGCTGGGGCGACGGCGGCCGTCGCGACGGGGGCAAAAAGGGATAGGCGAGCTGCTCTACCACCGAATCCGCGAGTTTCTCTTCGTTGCCATAGGCTGCCGGCCAATGCCTGGGCAGGTAGCTGGTTCCAAAAAGCCAGTCCCAGCACGGCAGCATCGACGCGAAATTATGGTCGCGATGGTCCGATAAAGTGTGGTGCCAGTGGTGGAAAGCCGGGGTTGCGAGCAGCCATTCGAATGGGCCGAGCCGCCAGCGGACGTTGGCGTGAATAAAAAAGCCCCAAATGGTGGTCGCGAGCATGAGCAGGGTCGCCAGCATCGTGCCCTGAACACTTTGCGGCGCGCCGAGGCCGGTGACATAGATCAGGACGAGCCCACACAACCGGATGAAGGCGTTATCGACCGGATGGGCGCGCGCGCTGATGAGAAAATAAATTTGCTCGGGATTGTGGTGCACCGAATGGAAACGCCACAGGAAAGGAATCTGATGGGCCCAGCGATGACCCCAGTAGAAGCCGAGATCTGCGACGACGAATCCGGCAAGGCCGCGCACCCACAGGGGCCAGGCGGCGACTGTGGCGTGCAGGCGCCCCGGCACGAGATGGAAGGCCGCATAGGCCGCAATCGACAGCGGGATCGCCAGCAGCAGCGGTGGAATGAAATTGTTCAGACAAAAAAAGGCCAGATCGGCCGGGAGCGACTTGCGAAAGATCGGCTGGGGGCGAACGGGAAACAACCATTCCAGCGGGACGAAAATCACCGAGAGAATGGCGAGCCAGGCGCCGACCCGAACCATGCTGAGAAAATAGGCTTGAAGATGAAGCTGGTCCATGATCGAGGGCGCCGCCATTCACAAGAGAGAGACGAACAGCTTAACATAAATACGCGCCTGGGCGAATCTCGCCCAGGCGCGCAAGACAACTCGAAGCAATGACGACGCGAGGCGTCAGGCCTGCGCCGTTTCCGGGCTCTTCGCGCGGCGGCGCTGGGCCATCAGACCCAGACCGATGAAGCCGAGGCCCATCATTGCCCAGGTGGACGGTTCGGGAACTCCCGAGCCGAGGCCGGGAGGCGAATCGACGCCAGACAGGAAGGCGATCGGCGGAAGATTGACGGTGCTGCCATTGTCGCCCCAGGCGAGGAAGCTCAGCACGTCGGTGGTGGCGTCGGCGGTCAGGTTGACCGAAACATAATTCCAGCCGACCGTGCCCTGGTAGGGAACCGTCATCAGCGGCGACGCGGCAATGCTGGCGTTGGGATCGTTGTTATAATAAAGCGAAGTCTGGCCGTAGATCGGATCGTAAGGGCCCGCATTGTAATTGATGCTCAATCCCTGCGTGCCGAGCGAGACGATCCACTGGTTCGTCGTCGGGCTATTGGAGTTGGTTATGGGATTATAGCCGAACCCTGTCTGCGTGCTGGCGCCCTGATAGAAGCTCAGCGAATAGGTCTTTCCGACTGTCAGGCCGGTGACGGTATAGTTGAAACCGCTCTCGAAAGTCGGATTGCCGTCGGCCTCGACGTAATTGCCCTTTACCGACCCGACAGGATTGCCATAGGTGGTGAGATAAATCGGGCCGGCCGCCGAATTGGGAAAATCCTGCCCATCGATGAAGATGAGGCCGTTGCCGCCGGTCCAGCCCACGGGGTTGACCGAAGTGAAAGGACCCTTGGGCGCGGAGCCGGTATAGGAAGTGAAATCTTGGTTCACCAGCCCCGGAAGCGGGTCCGCCCAAGCTGCGCCGGCCACCACGGACAGCGCCAGGGCCGAAAGTCCTGTGAACGCGGATTTTCTATTCAAAAAAGCCATGCGTTAGTTCCCCCATTTTTGTTAACGAACACCGACCAAACCCTCGTAGGCAAATGGTCCACTGTCGAACGCCTAAATTACTTAAGTGGCTTATCCCTTTGAATCAGGTCCGCCTATAGGTAGCAGCCAGCAGCCTTGACGGCCTGCTGAAATGTTCCTATTTTGTTCCTATGTCGAGCCGCTGGAAAAACGACCACCCCATGTCTCGAGCCGCTTTTGCTAAGCGGTTTCCCGACGATAAGGTATGCGCCCGCCACCTGTTTGAAAAACGCTGGCCGAATGGCTTCGTCTGCCCGAAATGCCAAGGAGCTAAAGCCTGGGCGCTCGATTCCAAGCCATTCACGTATGAGTGCGCCGGCTGCGGACGCCAGACGTCCGTCACGGCCGGAACCATCTTTCATCGCAGTCACGTCTCGCTGCTGACCTGGTTCCAGGCGATCTATGCGATCGCCAGCCACTCCAACGGCATCTCGGCGCTGCAACTCCAGGCCCAGTTGGGCCTCGGCTCTTACAAAACCGCCTGGCTGATGCTCCAAAAGCTCCGTCGCGCCATGGTCGATCCCGACCGCAGCTTCCTGGAAGACATCGTCGAGGTCGACGAAAGCGATATTCCTTATCGCACCAAAGCCGATCCCATCGCCGGCGGCCAAGGCCGCAGCGCCATCGGCAAACTGCACATTATCGGCGCGATCGAGCTTTCGCCCGAAGGCCAGCCCCGGCGCATCCGCTTGGCGCCGTTGGAAAGCTTTTCCGCGCCCAATATCGGCGCCTTCGTCGCCGGCGCTGTTGAGGCTGGCGCCACCGTTCTTAGCGACGGCTTCTCCGCCTACAAGAGCCTGAAGGGTTACAACCATCAGCCGAAGGTCGTCGGCAAAATGGCGGCACACATCGTGATGCCGTGGATCCATCGGGTCTTCGCCAATTTCAAGCGCTGGGCGCTCGGAACCTATCACGGGGTTCGAAAGGCTCATCTTCGCCGCTACCTCGATGAGTTCGTATTCCGTTGGAACCGACGCCGGCACATGAAATCGTCGTTCGATATGCTTCTCGATATCGCCACCAAATTGCCCCACGCCGGATATCGCCGGTACAACGCCACGCCCCGAACGAAACCTGCTCCACCGATAGGCAATAAAGATCATGTCTATGAACACCAGTCTCGTCGAAATCTCCCGGCGCAACCCACTGAATCCACGTCTTCGCCCAAGGACGAAACAACTCTTCGTCCTGTCTCGGACGAACAGCATCCCAACACCTGAAAACTTCCCAATCCTTTACACCAGCATACGGCGGCTGCCCGTCACCTCTCGCATTGCCATAAATGTCGACTCCATTCGCAGACGTCTCACGATCCCAACACGCCTGCCCAGATCCGACCTTAATGACATAGGCTCCATCCCAAGGACGGTTCTTTGATTTTTCTGCGGAATTCAACTCGCAACTTATCGCCACGTAAATCCTGTCACGCCGACCACATTTCGCTCTGCATTCTTGATTGCTAATTCGCCACATCAAAAGCTCCCTCGACATGCTTAATGTATAGCTCAAGCTTATTGATCTTTCCAAACTCCAAATAGCTTTTTTCAAAATAGTTAAAAAATACGGCAAACGCCTTCAATCAACCCCTAAAAAAGGAATAAAATCATGTCTTTGGCCACTCTGCTCACCTCCACGTCGCCTGCCAGCATCGGTCGTTTGATTAGCGAATCTGGCATCAATCTCTCCGCATTTTCCGGCCAGTTTGCAGTAACCAGTCTCGACGCCGAAGCCGCCGCCAAAGCTCAGAAAACAATCGACCAGTTCCAAGCATGGCTGCACATCCATCATCCGGATCACCCCGCTCTCGCACTCAAAATCATGCACGTCGATTTTGCCGTCGAAGCCGCCGGAATCGACAAAACCTCCTCTTTTAGCACCGAAGCCGCCGCCGGCTGTAAAACCGCCAACAGCCATTGCCCCGAAGATCAGACGAAATGGTTCGACTGGCTCAATCGCGCCAACGCACTGCACAAATGCAACTGGGCGGAAGACGAAAACTCTATTCTCCGCGACATTTCCGAAGCCATCGAAAAGAAAGTTTCGATCCTCGTCATCGAGCGTATCGGATAACACAACCATCCAGACACAGCTTAGCCACGGCGGACCGTAAACACACCTTCCCAAGCGGTTAGGTTTTTGATAGAGTTTGACGATGCCAACTGTCTTGCGCATGCACGGCCTACGGGTCGTAATTTACCCGACGGACCACCGTCCCGCCCATGTTCATGTCATCGGCGCAGGCGGAGAAGCCGTTTTTATCCTAAATTGTCCAGATGGACCACCAACTCTGCGAGAAAGCTACGGCTTCAAACGCAGCGATTTCGGCGCAATCATCACCACGCTGACGACAACGATCAACACCCTTTGCCAAGAATGGAGCAAGATCCATGGCGCAGTCTAAAATTAAACTCGAACAAGCCGAACAGCGAATGACAGACTTAAGAGCCTCCGGTTACGCGGTTTCCGCTCGGTACGATCGCCGCAAATCCCGGATTGTCGTCGATCTGAATTCCGGTGTTCAATTCGCCTTCCCCACCCAGCTGGCGGAAGGACTTTCCAACGCTTCGCCAGAAAGCCTCGCTGACATCGAAATCAGCCCATCCGGCCTGGGACTTCATTGGCCAAAGCTCGACGCTGACGTCTATATCCCAGCCATATTGCAAGGCGTATTTGGCTCCAAGACCTGGATGGCGCAACAGCTTGGCGCAAAAGGCGGACGCGCACGCAGCGACGCCAAAGTGTCCGCTTCCCGCGAAAACGGTCGGCGCGGCGGACGTCCACGCAAGTCTACCGCCGCTTGACCTCAAAATCCGAGCGCCAAACTGCCAGCGCTCCATAACTCAACCACAAAATATATGAGCACCGGACCCAACGGGATAAGCCTCTTACTTAATTTCCGACCCTACTCTGGCGTAAGGTCAATCAGCCGTCAATTGGGTTTTCCCGTAAATGGATATAGCGCTTTATCGGTATAATTACGTAGATCATTTATGCAACAACGACACCCAGGAAAGCTAAAGTTAACGCGAAGTTGTTGTAAACGCTTGGAAAATTAGGAAAATTCGCCGAATATCCCAACCTGGGCTTTGTCGACACATTGAAAAATGTCGCGCGACTGGGAAAATTTTCCGGTTATCAGGAAGACCTTTTTGGGGCGCTGTCGGTAGAAAACGTCGAGCGCATCAAGCGGCAGAACCGGCGGAAAATTTCGATCATCATCGGTAGCCCGCCCTATTACGCCAACCAGCAGAACGAAAGCGAGAATCGCAAGAACCGCGAATATCGCCGCATCGACCAGCGCATCAAGGGCGCCTGCATCAAGCAGAGCACGGCGCAGGAAACCAAGCTCTACGACATGTACGGGCGGTTTTTCCGTTGGGCCTCGGACCGGATGCGCGACGAGGGCGTGCAGGCCTTCATCACCAATCGCAGCTTCATCGACAGCCACACCTTCGATGGCTTTCGGCGTTGCGTCGCGCAGGATTTTTTCGAGATTTACGTGGTTGATCTGGGCGGCGACGTGCTCGCCAATCCAAAGCTTTTCGCAACGAAACATAATGTTTTTGGAATTCAGACCGGGGTTGCTGTTTCTTTCATGGTGAAGAGGCGGAACCCCTCATCCGTCTCGCGCTCGGGGAGACACCTTCTCCCGCAAGCGGAGAAAGACGCGAAGCGACGAGACGGATGAGGGGTTGGCGCCGCGCGCGACGCGTTGGGAGTCCGAGGCGAAAGCCCCTCATCCGGCCCTTCGGGCCACCTTCTCCCGCCAAAAGGCGTTCCGAAGGACGCCCATCTAACGACGGACTATGGGGAGAATGGGGAGAAGGGGCCAATCACCAAGGACGCCATTTTTCATTGCGTCTATGGCGTGCTGCATGACCCCATCTACCGCGAAAAATATGCGCAGAATCTCAAGCACGAATTTCCGCGCATCCCGTTCTATCCCGATTTTTGGGTCTGGGCAGGTTGGGGCCAAAGGCTGATGGCGCTGCATATTGGTTTCGAGACCTTCGAGCCATGGCCGCTGACCCGCATCGAGACGCCGGACGCGCGCGCCCGCGTAGCGGGGAGGCTTGGCATTGTAGTTTGCCGCTCGCCTCCCGCAACCGACCCTTCGCGATGGTCGAGCTTGAGCAGGCGTGCGGCGTGCCCGGTCGGTTATTGTCGGCGACACTGATCGAGGCGGGCTGGACGCGAAAGCGACGCTGGCAGGGAACAGCGCATTGTTATCGGTTCTGGCTGCCGCCGACCGCGTGACATCGCGCTGGCGAACGCTCGGCTTCAGGCGACAGCGCCGATGGACCGGTGACGGCGAGAAGCGGAAGTGCGCGAGCAGCTGTCGTTCGTCGCGTAATCAGTCCGGATTTGCGGCGAAGTACGTCGCGCGTTTCGAAAATCACGAATTTTGAGAATCGACGCGACATGCCAGAAACCTGACGCCACGGCGGCGGCTCATAATTCGGCAACACTGGCGTGCGGCGGGCGTTGGCACAGGAGCCTAATATCAACTAGAGCATTTTCCGTTCATCGGAATCGGAAAAATACCATAACTATCTGTTTAAAATTATATTTCTATCCGAAAAGCATTGAGATCTTCCGGGATATGCCCTAACGCTTAACCCGACCGATCAATCAGGGGCAGGCCGAAATTTATGCGCTACCGCACGGACATTGACGGGTTGCGCGCTCTTGCCGTTGTGCCCGTAGTTCTATTTCACGCCGGACTGAAGCCTTTCGGGGGCGGCTACATCGGCGTCGATGTATTCTTTGTTATTTCCGGATATTTGATTACCTCACTCATCGCTGGGTAAATAGAACAAGGCCGATTTTCGATAGTGCGATTCTATGAGAGGCGGGCGCGACGTATATTACCTGCCTTGTTTGCTGTCGTTTTATTAGCATCAATTGCCGCATCGTGGCTGCTGACGCCCCAACAATATAAAATGTTCGCCAAGAGCGTCTTCGCCACCGCTCTGTTCGCGTCGAATATATTATTCTGGATCGAGTCCTCCTATTTCGACTTAGCGGCGACCACGAAGCCGCTTTTGCACACATGGTCGCTGGCGGTGGAGGAACAGTTCTATATCGTCTTGCCAATGTTTCTTGTTATTATTCACCACTGGCTGAAGGGCCGATACATTGCGTGGCTGGTGCCGATCGCTGTGCTTTCTTTTGCCGCCAGCGTATGGGGCGTGGCTCACGAACCGTCTGCAACATTCTATCTCGCTCCGACGCGGGCCTGGGAACTGGCGTTGGGTTCATTGTTAGCGCTCGATGCCTTCCCTCAGCTTCAACAGCGCCTCTGGCTTGAGCTGGCGGGATTGCTTGGTCTTGTTCTGGTCGCTTGGGGTGTATTTGCCTTCACGTACACAACGCCATTTCCCGGCACGAACGCTTTATTTCCCGCGGTAGGGGCAGCGTTGGTAATCTATTCAGGACGCGGCTGCGAGACGACCATAGGGAAGGTGCTTGGATTAAGGCCCTTGGTCTTCATAGGGCTGATCTCTTACTCCCTTTATCTCTGGCATTGGCCGCTGCTCGTCTTCGCCCAAGTCTGGTATGTCGATGAGCTGACGGCTGCGGAGAAGGGCATAATCGTCATCCTATCATTCATATTGGCGGTGCTCTCGTGGAGGTTCGTCGAATTGCCTTTCCGCAGGCCAGCCGGTGTGGTCCGGCGGATGCCCCTATTTGGCGGCGCAGCGGCGGCGATAACGTGTTTCGCCCTGTTCGGACTATTCGGCTACCTTTCGCAGGGCTGGCCTAGCCGGTTTCCGAGTCGTGTTCGCACAATCGCCGCAGCAATTGATGACTGGGAATTTCCAAACGGGCTCTCGATTGTCGTAAGCGTCGCTCCGGCGCCGTTCACTCGTCGGGCTTGAAATTCCAAGGCATCAGCGCCTCGATTTCCTTGTTGGGCCATCGGTTGGCGATTCGCTCCAGGGTCTGTTTGGCCCAGGCGTTGGGATCGACGCCGTTCAT
>NZ_CAIUXT010000247.1 GCF_903903185.1 uncultured Rhodoblastus sp. | reverse complement strand
GTTCGACGCCTCCGGCGAGTTGGTCGCGACGCTTACGAGCGGCATCCGCGCCCCCAACAATTTGGCGACCGATTCCGCCGGCCATGTGTTCGTCGTGAGCCGTCTCAACGATACGGTCGAGCAGTTCAAGGTCTTGCAGCAGACCAGCGTGAGCGATGCGACGACGCGGATCAGCGTTTACGCGGCGCCCTGCTATTGCGCCGGAACGCTCATCCGGACCGACAAGGCGGAAGTCCCCGTGGAAATGCTGAAGCGCGGCGACCTGGTCATGACGACGGAAGGCGTCGCCAGGCCGATCTCATGGATCGGCCGACGGGCGATATGCGCCGGTTTCGCCGACCCGATCTGCTGCTGGCCTATCCGCGTCATGGCCGGCGCGCTGGGCGACAATGTTCCTTCCCGCGATTTGCGGCTGTCGACCGATCACGCTTTGCTCGTCGAAGGCGTGCTGATCCAGGCGGGCGCGCTGGTCAACGGGACCTCGATCGTTCGCGAGACCTCGGTTCCCGAAAACTTCATTTATTATCACGTCGAACTCGACGACCATGCGCTGATCCTCGCGGAAAACGCGCCGGCGGAGACGTTCGTCGATAATGTCGACCGGCTCGGCTTCGACAATTGGGCCGAGCACGAGGCGCTTTATCCGGACGGCAAAACGGTTGAGGAAATGCCTTTTCCTCGCGCGAAAGCGCGCCGGCAGGTTCCGCTGCACATTCGCGCGGCGCTCGATGCGCGCGCGATCGCGCTCGGCGCGCAGGCGAGAGCCGCTGTGGCTTGACGTTCACGACGGGTTTGGATCGTCGATCTTCATTCCCGGCATGGCAGCCGGTTCAGACGACCGGCCATGCCGGGTCGGGTCGCGACGGTCGCGGGCCCGACTGCGGCGGTCCGAAATGAGCCAGTCCGCAGCCGATCCGGCTCAGCTCAAATCGCCAATATGCTTTTGGGCGTAAAGCGGCAGGCCGACCTGTTTGATCAGTTCCAGCTGGCTTTCGAGAAAATCGATATGTTCTTCGGTTTCCCCGGCGATGTGTTCGAACAGGTTCTTGCTGACGCGGTCGTTGACCGACACGCAATAGCCGGCGGCTTCAAGGTAGAGCGCGCGGGCCGCCAGTTCCGCGGCGAGGTCGAGTTCGAGCACTTCCTGCACCGTCTCGCCGATGGTCAGGGCGTTCAGCTCCTGCATGTTGGGAAAGCCTTCGAGAAACAGGATGCGGGTGGTGAACTGGTCGGCGTGGCTCATTTCCTCGATGGATTCCTCGCGCCATTTCTTCGCGAGGGCCTTGTAGCCCCAATTGTCGAGGATGCGGTAATGCAGCCAATATTGGTTGATCGCGGTCAACTCGGCGCGCAGCCCGCGATTGAGATAGTCGATTACCGTTGCATCGCCCCGCATGATTTTCCCCAGCCTTTCGATGATATTTCCAACCTGATGGCGGCGCGATGGTTCCGCCCGCAACATCGCAGGTTCATTCTGGCCCGTTCATTCCGCCGCCTGAACCATGCGCACGCATGGGGTTTGCGCCGAGGCGCCGCCGCGCGTCTCCCGCTCGAACAAAGCCTGGATATTGCGCACGCAGCGCCCGCATTTCGGGGTCACGCCGAGGCGGTGGAACACCTCGCGCGCCCGCGCCGGCGTATCGCAGCAGGGCCTTACGCAGGCCCGGATGTCGCGGTCCGATATGACATTGCAAGAGCAGAGGATCATCTGGGCCAAGGCTCCGTCGCGGCCGGCGAAAGCTATGCGCCTATTTGACACGGATAGACGGCGCGGCAAAAGCTTTTCGCGGTGAATTAGATTATTTCTAAACTGCATCCGCGCCGCCAGACAAAAGACCGGTCCGAAACCGTCGCGATTTCGGACCGGACAAGGCTCACCCGAACAAGGGTCGCTCGGACAGGTCTCACTTGAAGATGATCAGCGCCTTGGCGAAAGTCTGCTGGACGCCCCAGGCGAGCGGCAGGCCGACCGCCAGCCAGGCGAGGATGGTTTTCACGTCGAAGCCGCCGCCGCCGATGCCATAGGCTCCGATCGGACCCGAGGGCAGGGCCTGGGCCGCCTGATAGGCCGCCGCCTCCTGTTCCGGGATCAGATATTTCGGATCGACCGGCCTGACCAGCGCGTTGCAGATCATGCCGACGACGAGAAATCCGGCGAGAATATAGAGCGTCACGTCATAGAGCCGGTCCGCCGGCACGCCCGCCGCCTTGTTGAACTCGCGGATGTAATTGACCACCACCGGACCGACGATCCCCGCCGTGGACCAGGCGGTGAGCAGGCGGCCATGGATGGCGCCGACATATTGCGTGCCGAAAATATCGGCGAGATAGGCCGGCACCGTGGCGAACCCGCCCCCATACATCGACAGGATGACGCCAAAGGCCAGCACGAACAGAGCCTTGGCGCCCATGTGGCCAAGCGTCGGGGTTGCGGCGTAAAGCGCGATGCCGAGCGCGAAAAACACGAAATAAGTGGCTTTTCGGCCAAGATGATCCGAGAGCGACGCCCAGACGATGCGCCCGACGATGTTGAACAGCGACAGGAAGCCGGCAAAGCCCGCCGCGATCACCGCGATCGTCGCTTTCTGGCCCGCATCGAGCGCGGCGAAGCCGAGTTCCGGCTTGCCGATCAGCGCGCCGCCGAAAATCTCCTGCAACATCGGCGAGGCCATGCCGATCACGCCGATCCCGGCCGAAACGTTGAGGCAGAGCACCGCCCAGATCAGCCAGAATTGGGGCGTCTTGAGCGCGTCGTCGAGATGGACATTGCCGGTGGCGATCATTTTTTTGGCGCCGGCTGGCGGCGTCCAGCCCTGCGGCCGCCAGCCCGGCGGCGGCAGGCGATAGCCGAAGGCGCCGCCGAGCATATAGACGAAATAGAGGCCGCCGAGCACGACCAGGGTCTGCCAGACGCCGACCGATTCGGCGTTCTTGAAATGATTCATCAGCATGGCGGCGAGCGGGGAGCCGATCATCGCGCCGCCGCCAAAGCCCATGATCGCCATGCCCGTGGCCATGCCGCGCTTGTCGGGAAACCATTTGATCAGGGTCGAGACCGGCGAAATATAGCCAAGCCCGAGTCCGACGCCGCCGATCACGCCCGGTCCGAGCCAGAGCAGCCAGAGCTGGTGCAGATAGACGCCGAGCGCCCCGAGCATCAGCCCGCCCGACCAGCACAAAGCCGCGACCACGCCGGCCTTGCGCGGCCCCGAGCGCTCCAGCCAGCCGCCCCAGATCGCGGCGGAGGAGCCGAGCAGCACGAAGAACAACGTGAACATCCAGCCGAGATCGGCGACTTTCCAGTCGCAGGTCGTGGTGAACAGCGCGTTCATCAGGCCGGAATCGGCGGGGCAGGCGACCGCTTTGGTCACGCCGACCGCCTGGCTCAGCGGCAGCCAGAACACCGAAAAACCATAGGCCATGCCGATGCACAAATGGATCGCCAGCGCCGCCGGCGGAACCAGCCAGCGGTTGAAGCCGGCATGGGCGACGGTCGCTTCGCGGTCCAGCCAGCCATGCCGGGCAGGCGCGCCCGGTTGCGTCAGTGTTGTCATGCGTTCCTCCCCACGTGTTATTTATCAAATTACGTCAGCGTCGCCGCCTTTCGCTTGCGATCCCGCCGCCGGCGGCAAGAGCGGCAAGATGCGTCAAGGCGCCCGGGCGCGGGCCACGGTCCGGCGGGAAAAGCCGGCGACCTTGTTCGACCCGAAAATGGGTCCAGGCGACGGTCGCCATTTGCAATCGGGAGTGAAGGGCGGGGGGCCAAGGATTTCGCGCGCAAAAAATCGCGCTTAGGCGCACGGTCTAATGCGACGCCCGCCAAGGCGCGGCCCCAGCCATGATTCAAACGCTCGCTCGCGGGATTTTCATCCCGCCAAACCGTCCTGGTCATCATTTCCTCCGACCCTGCCTCTTTGTGCAGGTTGAGCGAATAATAGGCGCCTTCCGGCGCATGGATGCAATTGGCTTTTCGAAGGATCGGTCGGCGCGGATCTTCAACGCGCGGATTGGCGCAACCAAGGCATTTCGAAACAATGGTTTCGTTGACGCCGGCCTTACTGCGCCGCGACCCCGCCCTGCGCGGCCCCGGCGGGGCGGGCGCGGCCGAGGAACAGGGCGCGCCGTCTGGCTTTCAGCCACAGGCTGAACCGGTCCATGTAGAGATAGACCACCGGGGTCGTATAGAGCGTGAGCAGCTGGCTGATAATCAGGCCGCCGACGATGGCCACCCCGAGCGGCCGGCGGATTTCGCCGCCTTCGCCAAAACTGATCGCCAGCGGCAAGGCGCCGAGAATGGCGGCGCAAGTGGTCATCAGGATCGGTCGGAAGCGCAACAGGCAGGCCTCGTAGATCGCGTCATAAGAGGTCGCGTTGCGGGTTCTCCTGGCGTCGATGGCGAAATCCACCATCAGGATGGCGTTCTTCTTGACGATGCCGATCAGCAGGATCACGCCGATGGCGGCGATGATGCTGAACTCGATGCCGAACATCATCAGGCCGAGCAGGGCGCCGACGCCCGCCGAGGGCAGGGTCGAGAGAATGGTGATCGGATGGATCGTGCTCTCGTAGAGGATGCCGAGCACGATATAGATGGCGACGATGGCGGAGAGCAGCAGCAGCGGCATGGATTTGAAGGAATCGGCGAAGACCAGCGAAGTCCCGGATTCGAGGCCATGCACCGTGGTCGGCATGTGGATTTCGGCCTCGGCGGCGTGAATTTCGGCAATGGCGTCGCTGAGCGCGTCTTTCGGATCGAGATTGTACGAAATCGTCGTGGTGACGAAGGGCCCTTCGTGATTGATCGACAAGGGCGCGTTGGCGCGCTCGAAACGGGCGATGGCGCTGAGCGGGATCATCGTCTCCTTGGTCGTGGAGACGGCGGCGCCGGCGGAGGCCGAGCTTTTGCCCGAGGCGGCGAGCGCGTTGATCGCGGCGTTGCGCGCCGAATCGAGGCTGGCCTCGCCCGCCTTCGCGGCCGTGACGCTTTCGCCCGCGGGGGCCGTCTTCTTGACCGAACCGCCGGGCAGGTTTGAGGTTGCTACGCCATTGGCCGCGCCGCCGGCGGTCGAGATGTAGATTTCGTCGAGCATGGACGGCCGCTGGGTATAGCGCGGGTCGATTTCCATGACGACGTGATATTGGTTGATGGCCGCGAAAATGGTCGAAACCTGACGCTGGCCGAAAGCGTCGTAAAGCGTATTGTCGATCTGCGCCATGCTGAGGCCGAGACGCGACGCGGCGTCGCGGTCGATCACCAGATTGGTTTGCAGCGATTTGACTTGCTGGTCCGAGGTCACGTCCTTGAGGCGATCGCGCTTTTGCAGGGCCTGGGTCAGCTTTTCCGCCCATTCGTAGAGTTCGGCGGTGTCGTCGGCGGCGAGCGTATATTGATATTGCGCCGAACTCTGCCGCGCGCCGGCGCGAAAATCCTGAGCCGCCTGAAAATACAGCCGCCCGCCCGGAACATGACCGAGTTTCGGCCGCAGCCGGGCGATCACCTCGTCGACGCTGACGCCGCGCACCGAAACGGGCTTGAGCGAAGCAAACAGCGTCGCCGAATTGGCCGAGCCGCCCGGGCCGCCGCCGCCGCTCGAACCGGTAAAGCCGACGACGGTGTCGATCGCCGGGTCCTCCTTGGTGATGCGGATCATTTCCTCCAGTTTCTGGCTGATGTTCTGGAACGAAATGCTCTGGTCGGCTTCGAGCCGGCCCATCAGGCGGCCGGTGTCCTGCTGCGGAAACAGCCCCTTCGGCACGATGCGGTA
This sequence comes from uncultured Rhodoblastus sp., assembly GCF_903903185.1. Lineage (GTDB taxonomy): Bacteria > Pseudomonadota > Alphaproteobacteria > Rhizobiales > Beijerinckiaceae > Rhodoblastus. The sequence continues at coordinate 44,803 of NZ_CAIUXT010000247.1, read as the reverse complement.
AAGCTGGATATTGAGCGCCACCGTCGCCAGCAGCAGCAGCATGATCAGGCGCGGGTGGCGCAGCGACCAGGTCAGGCTGCGGCCATAGGCGCCGTGCAGCCAGTCGAAGCCGCCTTCCAGCGGATTCCAGCGCCGCCCGCGGCTGGATTTCGGCTTTTTCACGCGGCGGCGCATGAACTGGGCGCAGAGCATCGGCGTCGTGGTGAGCGAAATCACCAGCGAAATCGAGATGGCGACGGTCAGCGTCATGGCGAATTCGCGAAAGAAACGTCCGATCATCCCGCCCATGAACAGGATCGGCGTGAACACCGCGATCAGCGACAGGGTGATCGAGAAAACCGTGAACCCGACCTCGCGCGCGCCGCGCAGGGCGGCCTCGAAGGCGTTCATTCCGGCGTCGATATGGCGTTCTATATTCTCGACCACGACGATGGCGTCGTCCACGACAAAGCCGGTGGCGACGGTCAGGGCCATCAGCGACAGCATGTTGAGGCTGTAGCCGAACAGGTACATGCACCCGAAAGTCCCGAGGATCGAGACCGGCACGGCGATTCCCGGCGCCAGAGTCGCGCGGATGTTGCCGAGAAACAGCAGCACGACCAGCGTCACCAGGGCGATGGCGATGAGCAGGGTGATTTGCGTGTCCCTGAGCGAGGCGCGAATGGTCACCGAACGGTCCATCACCGTGCTCAGCGTGATGTCGCCGGTGAGCGCCGCCTGCAAATGCGGCAGTTCGGACTTTACCGCATCCACCGTCGCGATGATATTGGCGCCCGGTTCGGCGGTCAGGATGGCGAGAACCGAGGGGACGCTGTTGGCGAAGCCGGCGTTGCGCAGATCCTCGACCGAATCGACGACGGAAGCCACGTCGGACAGGCGCACCGCCGAGCCGTTGCGATAGGCGACGATCAGCGGCCGGTAATCCTCGGCGTGCGAGGCCTGATCGTTGGTGTAGATCTGGTAATGGCGCCCGCCTTCCTCGATCGCGCCCTTGGGCGCATTGGCGTTGGCCGAGGCCAGAGCCGCGCGCACGTCCTCGAGGCCGACGCCATATTTGAACAAGGCTTGCGGATTGAGCTCCACCCGCACGGCGGGAAGCGTCGAGCCGCCGATCTGCACCTGGCCGATGCCGGGAAGCTGGGAAATTCTTTGTTGCAGCACATTGCTGGCGGCGTCGTAAAGCTGGCCCCGCGTCAGGGTTTTCGAGGTCAGGCTCAGGATCAGGATCGGCGCGTCGGCCGGATTGAACTTCCGGTAGGTCGGGTTGGAGCGCAGGGACGTCGGCAGGTCGGCGCGGGCGGCGTTGATCGCCGCCTGAACGTCGCGCGCCGCGCCGTTGATGTCGCGGTTGAGGCTGAATTGCAACGAGATGCGCGTCTGGCCGAGACTGGAGCTCGACGTCATTTCGGTGACGTCGGCGATCTGGCCGAGGTGGCGCTCCAAAGGCTCCGCGACGCTGTTGGCCACGTTCAGCGGGCTGGCGCCGGGCAGGGAGGCGCTGACCGAAATGGTGGGGATATCGACCTGCGGCAGCGGCGACACCGGCAACAGGAAATAGGCGATGGCGCCGGACAAGGCGATGCCGATGGTGAGCAGGGTGGTCGCCACCGGCCGGCGGATGAACGGGGCGGAAATATTCATGCCTGGCTCCCGACGCCGGCCTGAGGCTTCAGCGGGGCGGCGCGGTCGCCGCGCAGGCGGACCGCCAGCCGGTCGAAATAGAGATAGATCACCGGCGTGGTGAACAGGGTCAGCACCTGGCTGAAGATCAGGCCGCCGACAATGGCGTAACCGAGCGGCTGGCGCAGTTCCGAGCCGACGCCGCGCCCCAGCATCAAAGGCAGGGCGCCGAGAATGGCGGCCATGGTGGTCATCAGGATCGGCCGGAAACGCAACAGGCAGGCCTGCCGGATCGCCTCGACGGGCGACAGACCCGCGACGCGCTCGGCCTCCAGCGCGAAATCGATCATCATGATGGCGTTTTTCTTGACGATGCCGATCAGCAGGATGATCCCGATCACCGCGATGATGTCGAGATCGTAGCCGAACACCAGCAGCGTCAGCAGGGCGCCGACGCTGGCCGAGGGCAGGGTCGAGAGAATGGTGATCGGATGGATGAAGCTCTCGTAGAGCACGCCGAGCACGATATACATGGTGGCGATCGCCGCCGCAATCAGCAGCAGTTCATTGGTCAGCGAGGTCTGGAAGGCGGCGGCGGCGCCCTGCCAGGCGACGACGAAGGACGGGGGCAGGCCGATTTCCGCCTTGATCTTGTCGATCGCCGTCACCGCCGCGCCGAGCGAGACGCCTTTCGCCAGATTGAACGAAATGGTGGTCGCAGGGAACTGGCCGAAATGGGTGATCACCAGCGGCCCCGAACGGCGGGTCAGGTGGACGATGGCCGATAGCGGCGTCTGGCCGTTGGTGGTCGAGGCATTGGACGGCAGGTAGATCGAATCCAGCCCCTTGACCGATTCCTGCAGCGAAGCGTCAGCCTCCAGGATGACGCGATACTGGTTGGACTGGGTATAGATGGTCGAAATGATGCGCTGGCCGAACAAATCGTACAGCACATTGTCGATCGTCGCCGGCGTGATGCCGAAACGCGCGGCGGTGGCGCGGTCGATGGTCAGGTCGAGCGCCGCGCCGCCGGCTTGCAAATCGCTGGCGACGTCGGCCAGTTCCGGCGCCTGTTGCAGCCTTTCGGTCAGCCTGGGCGCCCATTCCGCGAATTCCTTCGGGTTGGCGTTCTCCAGCACGAATTTATACTGGGCGCGGGTGACGGAGGCGTCGATGGTCAGATCCTGCGCCGGCTGCATGAACAGTTTGGCGCCGATGACCTCCGACGCCTCCTTGTTGAGGCGGCGGATGACTTCGGCGATCGTGTCGTCGCGCTCGCCCCGAGGTTTCAGATTGATCAGGAAACGGCCGGAATTGAGGGTGAGGTTGGACCCGTCCACGCCGACGAAGGAACTGAGCGAGGCGACATCCCTGTTCGCCAGTATCACCTGCGCCAGTTCGCCCTGCAGCCTCACCATTTCCTTGAACGACACGTCCTGCGGCCCCTGCGAAATGGCCTGGATGACGCCGGTGTCCTGCGCCGGGAAAAAGCCCTTGGGGATGGCGATATAGAGCAGGGCGGTCAGCGCCAGCGTGCCGATGGCGACCATCAGCGTCAGAGGCTGGCGCGCGAGCACCACGTCGAGCGCACGGCCATAGGCGGCGACGATGCGGTCGAAGACTTTTTCGGCGTAAAGGTCGAACCGCCCGCGCTGGTTGTCGGGGCGGTAGCGGATCAGCCGGGCGCAGAGCATCGGCACCAGCGTCAGCGACACCACGGCGGAAATGACGATGGTGACGGCGAGCGTGACGGCGAATTCATGGAACAGCCGTCCGACCACCTCGCCCATGAACAACAGCGGGATCAGCACCGCGATCAGCGAGACGGTCAGCGAAATGATGGTGAAGCCGATCTGTTTCGAGCCGCGCAGGGCCGCGTCGAGCGGATCGGCGCCCTTCTCGACGTAGCGGGTGATGTTCTCGATCATCACGATGGCGTCGTCGACGACGAAGCCGGTCGAGATCGTCAGCGCCATCAGCGACAGGTTGTCGAGGCTGTAGCCGAGCAGGTACATCACGCCGAACGTCCCGATCAGCGACAAAGGCGCCGACAGGCTGGGGATCAGCGTCGCCGGCAGGGTGCGCAGAAAGACAAAGATCACCGCCACGACCAGCACGATGGCGAGCAGCAGTTCGAATTCGACGTCGGCCACCGAGGCGCGGATGGTGACGGTCCGGTCGGTCAGCACTTCCACGTCGATGGCGGCGGGCAGGCCCGACAACAGGCCCGGCAGCAATTTGCGAACCGAATCGACGGTTGCGATGACATTGGCGCCGGGCTGGCGCTGCACGTTCAAGAGAATCGCCGGCGTCCGGTTGGCCCAGGCGGCGAGCTTGGTGTTCTCCGGTCCGCTCACGACTTTGGCGACGTCGGAAAGCCGCACCGGATTGCCGTTGCGATAGGCGATGACGGTGTCGGCATATTGCTGGGGGCTGGTGATCTGGTCGTTGGCGCTGATCGTCGAAGCCTGCGACGGACCGTCGAAACTGCCCTTGGGCGTGTTGACGTTGGCGTTGCCGAGAATGGTGCGCACATCGTCGATATTGAGGCCGTAGGCGGCGAGCGCGGCGGGATTGATCTGGATGCGCACGGCGGGGCGCTGTCCGCCGGCGATGCTGACCAGTCCGACGCCGGGCTGTTGCGAGATCTTTTGCGCCAGCCGGGTTTCGGCGATATCGCGCAGCTCGGTGAGCGGCAGGGTTTTCGAGGTCACCGCGAGGGTCAGGATCGGGGCGTCGGCCGGATTGACCTTGGCGTAGATCGGCGGCGCCGGAAGGTCGGCGGGCAGCAGGTTGCTGGCCGCGTTGATCGCGGCCTGGACTTGCTGCTCGGCGACGTCGAGCGACAGCGAGAGGCCGAATTGCAGGGTGATGATCGAGGCGCCGGCGGAACTGGCCGACGTCATCTCGCTCAGACCGGGCATCTGGCCGAATTGCCGCTCCAGCGGCGCGGTGACCGAGGAGGTCATGACTTCCGGGCTGGCGCCGGGGTAGAACGTCTGCACCTGAATGGTCGGATAATCCACCGCCGGCAGCGTCGCCAGCGGCAACAGGCGGAAAGCGGCGAACCCGGCCAGCAGAATGGCGATCATCAGCAGCGTCGTGGCGACGGGCCGCCGGATGAAGGGTTCCGAAAGGTTCATTTCGAAGGGCCGTTCTGGCCGTCGGCGTTCCCCTGCCGGCGCCTGCGTCGGCTCTGGTCTTGCGCGGGATCGGCGGGCGCCGTTGCGGCGCCGGCTTGCGCCGGATCCAGCGGCTGCGCCGGGGCGGCGTTCGCGGGCGACGCGGCGTCCGTCGAGGCGTCTCCGACGACCCGCACTTCGGCGCCTTCGCGCAGCCGGTCGGCGCCATCGACCACCACACGGTCGCCCGCATCGATGCCGGACAGGATCTGGACCCGATCGCCGTCGATCTGGCCGATCTTGAGCACGCGCACGGCGGCCTTGCCATCGTTCGTCACCACATAGGTATAATCGCCCGGAGCGCCATGCTGGACGGCGGCGGTCGGCACGGCGACCACGCCCTTGAGCACCTCGACCAGCAGGCGGATATTGACGAACTGGTTGGGAAACAGCGCCTCGTCGGCGTTGTCGAAGGTGGCGCGCAATTTGACCATGCCGGTGGTGGTGTCGACCTGGTTGTCGAGCACAGTGACGACGCCGGTCGCCAGTTTCCTGACATTGGCGCGGTCATAGGCGACGGCGGTCAATTGGCCGCCGTCGCGCATTTTCGGCGCGATCTTGTTGAGGGCGTCTTCCGGCACCGAAAACAGCACCGACATCGGCTGCAGCTGCGTGACCACGGCAATGCCGGCGGTCGATCCCGCCTGGACGTAATTGCCGGGATCGACCAGACGCAGGCCGACGCGGCCGTCGACCGGGGAAACGATATGAGCATAGGCGATATTGAGCGCCTGCGCATTGACCAGCGCCTGATCGGCGCGCACCGTGCCTTCATATTGCTGGATGACATATTTCTGGTCTTCCGCCGTCTGGCGGGCGATGGAATTCTGCTTGAGCAGGGCCTGGTACCGGACGTCGTTGACGCGCGCCTGATCGAGCAGGCCCTGGTCATGGGCCAGTTGCCCCTCATATTGCGCCTTGAGCGCCTCATAGGGACGCGGATCGATCTGGGCGAGGAAGTCGCCCTTCTTGACATGCTGGCCTTCGGTGAAGCCGACCTGCTGCAAATAGCCCGAAATCTGGCTGACCACGGTGACGGTGGCGATCGGCGTCACCGTGCCGAGGGCGTTGATCACCACATTGACGTCGCGCCGCTCCGCCGCGGCGACGCCGACCGGCTGGATGACGGCGTGGTCGCCGCCCCGCCCCCGCCGGCCGCCGGACTGGTCCTGCGCGTATGGGGTCGCTGCGGGCTCGGCCGAAGGCGTCCTGAAATGGCGCCAGCCCCAATAAGCCGCCGCCACGGCGACGAGCAGCGCCAGCCAGCGCCAGGGTTTCTGGCTCGGCGGCGGCAGGCGCGAGGGGCGGGTCTCGGCGCCCGAATCGGGCGCTTCCAGCTTTTCCGGCGCGCCGCCGAGAGCTTGGCGCGCATTCAGGGCGATCTCGGTGTCGTTCATCTTTGTTCCGGATCTGGTTCTGGCGGCGCCGCCGGCCGGGCGGCATTCCCCAATTGGTGGATTATGCGCCGCGAAAGGAGAAATTATGGCGGCGGAAAAGGCGCGGAGCGCGCTACCGCCTCGATCAGCGGCGGCGCGGTTATGGCGGCAAGGCTCTCGGCGTCATAGCCGCCGCCGAGCGCCTCGATCAGGTTGACGCTGGAGACGAACAGAGCTTGCCGCGTCGTCAGCACGGCTTCCTCGGCGTTGAGCAATATGCCTTCGGCGACGACCACGGTGGTGAAGGCGACGGTGCCGGCCCGATACTGGTTCAGATAGACTTTCACCGCCTCGGCGGCTTCGTCGCGCGCCTTTTCCTGCACTTTCAGCTCCCGCGCGAAGACGCGCTGCGCCACCAGCGCGTCTTCGACCTGCTGGAAGGCGGTCAGCACGGTCTGGCGGTAATTGGCGACCGACTGTCGATAGACCGCCTTGGTGGCGTCCACCTGCGCGGCGCGAAACCCGCCGTCGAACAAGGGATCGGCGGCGGCGGCGCCGATCGACCATATCTGATAGGCGGCGAGGAAGGGAAAGGCGTTTGCGCCCTGGAAACCGCCGGCTGCGGAAATGGTCAAGGTCGGATAATAGGCCGCGACCGCGACGCCGATCAGGGCGTTCTGTTCCTGCACGGCGCGCTCGGCGGCGGCGACGTCGGGACGGCGTTCGAGCAGCGTCGAGGGCATGCCGACCGGGATCGCCGGCGGAACATGGGGCAGGGCGCCGCGCGCAATCGACAGGTCGGCGGGCGGACGGCCGATCAACTGGGCGATGGCGTGCTCATATTGGCCGCGCAGCACCTGGGTGTTGATCGCCGCCGCCTGGGTGTTGAGCACCTGCGTCTGGGCGGTGATCAGATCGGCCTTGGAGACGGTGCCGCCATTATACTGGTTGCGGGTGATCGTCTCGGTTTCCTGATAGATCTTGACCGTGCGGTCGAGCAGGCTGCGCAGCGAATCCTCGGCGCGCAGGTTGAAATAGGCGACGGCGAGCAGCGCCTGCGTCGACAGCTTGGCGTTGGCGAGCAGCGCGGCGTCGACCTGCGCGCCGGCGACATTGCTTTCGATCTGGCGCCTAATCTTGCCCCAGACGTCGATGGTCCAGGAGACCGTTCCCCGCGGATAGAAATCGGTCGCCGCGAAGGTGCGGCCAAAGGCGTTCAGATGCTTGCCCTCGCCGGCGCGGACGCCGTCGTAAATGGCGTTGACGCCGGGCAGAAGGCTCGACTGCGACTGGCGGACGACGGCCTGCGACAGTTCGTAGGTCGCCAAGGCGGCGGCGACGGTCTGGTTGTCGATTTCGACCTGCGGCAGCAGGCGGTTGAGTTCGGGATCGCGGTAGATCGACCACCAGGCGCCGCGATCGATGCCGTCGCGCGGGACGGCGCGTTTCCAGCCGGCCAGTTCCTTGTAACGGGTTTCGGTCGCCGCCTCCGGGCGCAGATAGTCCGGCCCGACCGTGCAGGCGGCCAGCGACAGGGCGCCGGCGCAGGCGAGGATGACGTTTCTGGCCCAACGGCAGGGAAAAACCGGCGGCGTCACGAGCGTCCGCCTCCGGAACAGGGTGGGCGTCTGCCGGCGGAACATTGGAAGTCCGCAAGCATTTGCGCGCTCATCTGTCCCGATCCGACCGACATCCAAACTCCGTTCCGTTCATAAAGCCCTGCGGGCTCTTCCAAAGCCCTTGCGGGAGCGCCCAAAGCCCTAGCGGGAGCGCCCAAAACCCTGGCGGGAGCGCCCAAAACCCTGGCGGCGCCAGATTGTCATGGAACCCGACAGGCGAAACCGCTCCCGATCCCGCCGAAGAAGGTTTACACTCTCTTAACCGGCCCCGCCGTGATTGATAAGTCCCCTGAAAGCCAAATCACGGCAATAAAGGCGCTATGTGGCTAAAATGTGCGCCAGTCTTTGCTTTTGATGCATCGGAATTCGTATTCGCCAGTATAATTTTTCAATTTTGCAATAATTCGAGAAATTTTTCGCCTCGCCGCTTTTTGCCGGCGCAACGGCCGCCAACTTGACGCGCCCCGACCCGTTGGACTAGAGCGGGGGGCGAACAAGCGGCCGCCGTTTTCTCGCCGGCGCGGGCCCCGGGTTCGCGAAAACATGACGAAAGCCCGAGAATCCCGAGAACTCAGGGCGTCGGCGCCTGAAACCTTCGAGGTCCCGGCTTCATGGCCCCCAAACCGCCTTCCCTGCAATATCGGCTCGAATACGCCGGCTATCGCCTGCTCAGCCTGTTTTTCTCCAGCCTTCCGGTCGAGACGGCGTCGAATGTCGGCGGCGCGCTGATGGCTTTTCTCGGCCCCCGGACGAGGGTCCGCCATCCCCGGTTGTTGCGCAACCTCGCCCGGGCTTTCCCCGAGCAGAGCGCGGAACAGCGTGAACAACTGGCCAGCGAGGTCTGGCGCAATCTCGGCCATGTGCTGGGCGAGTTTTTCCACATCGACGAAATCATCCGCGACCGCGTGGAGATCGTGAATGCGGAAATCCTCGAACAGATCGCGGCCAGCGGCAAGGGCGCGGTGCTGTGCGGCGCGCATCAGGCCAATTGGGAGGGCGGCAGCGCCGTCGTCGCCAAATATGGCCTGAAGCCGCTCGCGGTCTATCGTCCGCTCAACAATCCCTTCGTCGACGCCGATTTCAAACGGCGGCGGCTCAAATATTACGCCGGCGGGCTGACCGCCAAGCATGATCCGGAAACCCCGGTGACGATGATCCGCTATGCGCGCTCGGGCGGCGCGGTGGCCTTTCTCGTCGATCAACAGACCTATATGGGGGTGAAAGTGCCGTTTTTCGGCCACATGGCCTCGACCACGCCCTTTCCCGCCATGGTCGCGCGCCAATGCAACCTGCCGCTGGTTCTCATCACCGGCGAGCGCCTGCCCGGCGTGCGTTTCAGGGTGTTCGTCTCGACCATCGACACGCCGCGCAGCGAAGACCGCGACGCCGATATTCTGGCCGCGACCGCCGCGATGCAGACCGAACTCGAACAATCGATCAGGCGCCATCCCGCGCAATGGATGTGGACGCACGACCGCTGGTTTTGAGTCTGCGGCCTATTTCCCCGGTTTTCGGGCGAAAGCGCTCCAGGCCCGCACCTGCGCCCGGTAGATCGGCCGGGCGATTTCGTGGCGAAGTTTTTCGGCCAGCCCCATGCTCTTGCGCTGGATGGTCGAGCCGCCGAGCGCGCCGGACTGTTCCTGGACGCCGGAAGGCTTCAGCGCCAGCAATTCGACGCCCGTCACCCAGCGCATCTGCAACAAGGTGTCGATCGGCCGGTCGAATTTTTCGGTCGCCGCCAGCAGCTTTCGCGCGGCGTCGTTCGAGACGAATTGCGCGATGGCGCGCAGCGGCGGATTTTTGGGGCGAATCAGCGCAACCCCGTGTTGTTCCGCCACGACCGCGCCGGCGATCCGGGTCTGCGGCGCCGGCGCCAGGGCATAGTCCCACTGCGCCCTTGTTTCGCGGGCGAAGGCGCATGTTCTTGCAAAAGCTTCGGCGTCGATGGCGGCGTCGTCCTCGAATACCAGCGCGTAATCGAGCCCCTGTCCGACAATTTGGCGCCAGGCCGCGCGGTGGCTCAGAAAGGCCCCGATTTCGGCGCGGTTGAGGGGATGAGAAAAGCGCGGCCGGTGCAGTTGCCGCCGGTAAACGGCGTCCACTTGCTGTGGGCTCAACAGCGCGCCGTCGGTCGCGGCGACAATTTCGCTGGCGAGGGGCAGGGCGGAACGCAAAAGATCAACCTGCGGGCGCCGTTGCGCGGCCCGCTCCAGATGCAAAATGAAGGCTTTCGGTTCCGCCATGGCGTCCCAGTTTTTCCGCGCCGCTTTTAGCCTTCCCCGGCGCCGCTGTCATCTGGCGCTCGGCGCCCGCTTTGACAAAAGCCCGCGAAAAAGTTTTGTGGGAACTGACGCTAAACAGCCAGGTCGCCGCCCGTGTCCGAAAAATTGCCGCTTTCCGCCGCCGTCATCTGCAAGAACGAGGAGGCCTGCATCGGCGCCTGCCTCGCCAGCCTCGAAACATGCGCCGAAATCGTCGTGGTGGATTCCGGCTCGACCGACAGGACGCTGGAGATCATCCGCGATTTTTCCGCGAAGGGTTTTCCGATCAACCTGATCGAGCGGGAGTGGCCCGGCTATGCGAAGCAGAAGCAATTCGCGCTCGAACAGGCGGCGCAGCCGTGGGTCTTGAGCATAGACGCCGACGAATGGCTCGACGACGCGTTGGCGGCCGACCTGCCGCACCTGTTGCAGGCGCCAAAAAATATCGCCGGCTGGCGGCTGCAACGGGCCATCACCTTGTTTGGCCGCAAGGAGACGCCGCCAGACGCGGTCAAGCCCGAGCGCATATTGCGCCTCGCCCGGCGCGAACAGGTGCGTTTCGACGAAAGCGTGCTGGTGCATGAGGGGCTGATCGCCGAGGGTGAGTTGCTGGACGCCGAAAACGGCCTGCTGCGCCACGAGCGCGCGCTGCGGCTCGACGCCCAGATCGGCAAGGAGATCGTTTATGCCCGTCTCAAGGCGCAGCAAAGAATAGCCGCCGGCAGGAAGCCGAGCCTGTTCAAGCTGATCGTCAATCCGCCGATGTATTTTTGCCGGGTCTATTTTTTCCGCCGGATGTTTTTATGCGGCGTTCCCGGTTTCATCCACGCCTGGACCGGCGCGATCTATTCCTTTTTGGGCGAAGCGCTGCATTACCAACTCTGGCTGGAGGGCGGGACGGGAGAAAGCGCGGATTAGGATATTTCCCTCCTCCCCATAGCCCGTCTACAGACGGGCGTCCTTCGGATCGCCCTTTGGCGGGACAAGGTGGCGCGCGAAGCGCGACGGATGAGGGGGCATTTTAGCGCAAGGCATGGTTGAGAAAAAGGTCGCCCATTTTAATGAGCGCTTCTGCGGCCAACCCCTCATCCGTCTCGGCCTTCGGCCGATCCACCTTCTCCCGCAAGGGGAGAAGGGAAACAGTCAATCCAGCCGGTTCAATTTCTCCCCGGCCACAAATGCCTCCAGCACCTTGCCCAGTTGGTTCGCCAGAGTCTGCTGCGCGGCGCGGCTGGCCCATGCGACGTGGGGCGTCACCAGCACGTTCGGGCGCTGCGCCAGACGCATGATGGCGCTGTCGGCGGGCGGCGGTTCGGGCCGGGTGACGTCGATCCCGGCGCCGGAGACGAGGCCAGCGTCCAGCGCCCGCTCCAGCGCCTCCTCGTCCACCAGTCCGCCGCGCGCGGTATTGATCAGCAGCGGCTTTTTCTTCATCGACTCGAATTCCGGCCAGCCGATCATGTTTTGCGTCTGGGCGTTGAGCGGGCAATGCAGCGACAGCACGTCGCTGGTCGCCAGAACCTCGTCGAAGCTGCGAACGCCCGGTTTCGCGGGCTCGCCCTTGCGTCCGGCGAAAACGGCGTCCATTCCGAAAGCCCCGGCGATTTCCGCCACCCTCCCGCCGAGATCGCCGGAGCCGAAAATGCCGAGCCGCTTGCCGAAAAGATCCTCGATGCGGTGGGCGTGGAAGGCGAACTGGCCGCAGGCCTGCCAAACGCCGGCGCGCACGTCGGCGACGTAGGGCAGGATCTGGCGGCTCAGCGCGAGCAGCAGCGCGAACACATGTTCGGGCACGGCATGGGACGAATAGCCGCGAATATTGGTCACCGCGACGCCGGCTTTGCGCGCCGCTTCGACATCGACATTGTCAAAGCCGGTGGCGGCGATGGCGATCAGTTGCAGTTTCGGCAAGGCTTGGATCGTCGCCGCATCGAGACGGACCTTGTTGACGACCAGGATTTCGGCGTTTTGCGCACGAGAAAGCAATTCGGAGGGCGCGGTGGCGGGGAAATTGCGCCAGACATGCGGAAAGTCCGGCCTCGGCAGGACCACGCCCTCCGCCAAAGTGTCCGCGTCGAGAAACAGAATATGATGCATGGAAAACTCCGCCGCTGCGTGGACGCCGCAGACTGCATCGATTTTGCGCTATAATGGCAAAAAATTCAAAACGGGCGGGGATCGCGCATGAGAGCAAGTATCGTCATCGTCGGCGCGGGGCAGGCCGGGCTGCAAATCGCCGAAAGCCTTCGCGCGGAAGGCTTTGAAGGCGGCGTCGTCCTGCTCGCGGGCGAAAATTTCCCGCCCTATCAGCGTCCGCCGCTGTCGAAAGCCTGGCTGCTGGGCGAGGTCCCGGAACAAAGGCTGTTTTTGCGCGGCCCGGATTTTTTCGCCGCCAAGAACATCGACTTGCGGCTCGGCGCCGTCGTGACGGCGATCGACCGGGCGGGCAAGCAGGTCATTCTGGCCGACGGCTCGGTTGAAAACTATACCGGCCTCGCGCTGGCGACCGGCGCGCGGGCGCGGCGCCCCGTCATCGCCGGCGCCGATCTCGCCGGCGTCTGCGTGCTGCGCGACGTCGCCGACGCCAAAAACATCGCCCACAGGCTTTCGCGGGCCCAAAATGTCGTGGTGATCGGCGGCGGGTTCATCGGCCTCGAAGTCGCCGCCGCCGCGCGCAAGAAAGGCCGCGCGGTCAAAGTGGTCGAGGCGCTGGACCGGCTGATGGCCCGCGCCGTCACGCCCAAAATCTCCGGGTTTTTCGCCGATCTGCATCGCGCTCATGGCGTCGAATTGCGGTTTTCGACAAAGGTCGCGGCGCTCGAAGGGGATGAAGGCAAGGTCGAGACCGTGGTCACGGCTTTGGATGAGCAAATTCCCGCCGATCTGGTGATTTTGGGTATTGGCGCGGTAGCCAATGACGAACTGGCGGAGGCGGCGGGACTGGCGACGTCGCACGGCATTGTCGTGGATTCCTGTGGAAAAACCTCCGATCCGCATATTGTCGCGGCGGGCGACTGCACGGTCTGGCGGCGCGACGACGGGCAATTGCGGCGGTTGGAGAGCGTGCAGAACGCGGTGGAGCAGGGCAAGGCGGCGGCGGCCTCGCTGCTCGGCCGCTCAAATCCCTTCGTCGCCACGCCATGGTTCTGGTCGGACCAATATGACGTGAAATTGCAGATGGCCGGGCTGTCGCAAGGATTCGAGGCCTGCGTCGAGCGCAAGACGGGCGAAAACGCCTTTTCGCTGTTCTATTTCCGCCACGACAATCTGATCGCGGTCGACTCGGTCAACCGCCCCGGCGAACATCTTCTGGCGCGCAAGCTGCTCGACGCGGGAATTTCGCCGGACATGGCGCAAGTGGCCGATCCGGCGAGCGATTTGCGGGGGTTGCTCCGTTAGATTAGCGGCATCATTGCGTTACATATTCAGGTCCCAATCACTCGATGCGGAACGCGCGATAGACATGAAATTCTGCTTTCTCCTCGCCATTCTGGCGCTCGCGCAGATCCATGGCGGCCTTGCCGAGGCCACAACCCTGCTCGCTGGCCCCGGCGCCCCCGCCGCGGGAGACGCCGCGCCCTCGGCAAGTTTGAAACGGCCGTTCGGCCTTGTCCGGGGGCCCGACGGCGCCATCTGGGTCGCCGATTATGACGCCAATCAGATCAAGCGGATCGATGCGCGGGGCGTCCTCACCGATGTCGTCGGCGACGGCGCCGCGCGTTATGCCGGCGACGGCGGGCCGGCCACGAAAGCGTCGCTCAACCACCCGCATGAAATCCGCTTCGATGCGGCGGGCGAACTGTTCATTGCTGACACCGACAATCATGTGATCCGGCGCTATCATCCGGGCACGGGCCTGATCGACACCTATGCCGGCAATGGCCAGGACGGCTCTTCCGGCGATGGCGGCCCGGCCGCGCAAGCGTCGATCAGCGATCCCATGAGCCTGCAATTCGACCATGCCGGCAACCTCTATATCGCCGATGTGCGTCTCGGCGTCATTCGCCGCGTCGACGCGGGCGGCGGGCGGATCACGACCTTCGCCGGAAACGGCGCATGGGGAAATACGCCGGATGGCGCCCCCATAGCCGGAACGCCGCTTACCGGGCCGCGCTCGTTGGCTTTGGCTGCCAACGGGGACCTCTGGCTGGTCACCCGCGCCCATCAGCTTCTGCGCTTCGATTTGGCTCAAGGCCGCATCCGGCAGGCGGCGGGAACAGGCAAGGCCGGCTATGACGGCGATGGCGGCCCGGCGCTGGAAGCGACCCTGAACGGGCCGAAAAGCATATCGGTCGCCGCCAATGGCGATGTTTATCTGGCCGATACCGAGAACCACGTCATCCGCCGCTACGACCGGCGGCGCGGCACGCTCGAAGCCGTGGCGGGGACGGCCGCCAAAGGCGACGCGCTCGCGGCCGATCCCAGGCAGACCGCGTTCAACCTGCCGCATGGCATATGGGTCGACGCGGACGGCAGCGTTCTGGTGAGCGACAGCGACAATCATCGCATCCTGTCAATTCCCGCGCCTGGCCGGTCCGACTAAGCTTAAGCTTACCCGTTCGCCTCCAAAAGCGCTCAATTTTGTCTCAATCGTGCAACAGCGTTGCAATATTGCAACTCACCCCGCGCTCGGTTAGGTTCGCGCAAGGGGCGAGACTCACAAAAACAGACGCATGGAACAGCCGAAAGACAAAAAGCCGGAACAGAAAAAATCGCGCCGGGGCGAGCGCCGCCTGCTGCCTCGCGTTGGGCCGTTTGTCGTCGCTTTCGCCATGTTCTGCGCCATTTTCTCGTTCCTGATCTTCGCCGGCCTGACCCCGATCGCGCCGACCGACGAGACCGTCTCGATCCTGTTCATCGTCGATTTCGCCATCGTGCTGGTGCTGCTCGGGCTGGTGATTTTCGAGACCAGTCTGCTGATTCGCGCCTGGCGGGCGAAAACCGCCGCCGCCGGCCTGCATATCCGCATCGTCGCGCTGTTCGCGGTCATCGCCGCCGTGCCGACCCTGTCCATGGCCATCGTCGGATCGGTGACGCTCGACAAGATGCTCAACCCCGCCTTCATGCGCGACGTGCGGGGTTTTATCATGGGCGCGACGGAAGCCGCCAACCTGTTTCGCGAGGACCAGTGCCGCTGGCTGTTGCAGGAGGCGCAGCTCACAGCCTCCGATCTCGATCGCGGCAAGCCGATGTTCGACGCCGATCGCGGGCTGTTCAAGGAATTCTTCGCCTCGCGCGCGCATTTTCTCGGCTTTTCCTCTGCCGCCTTGATCAAGCGCGACGGCGTCATCGTCGAACAGGTCGATTCCGGCGCCGCCGCGCGTGATGCGGTGGTCAAGCCGCAGGACAGCGATTTCGCCGATTCGGCCAAGAACGAGCCGCTTTGCCTGATTCTCAACGAGGGCCGCACTTTTGTGGCCTTGCGTCCGATGCCGGCCTTCGGCGACACCTTTCTCTACGCCAGCCGGCCGGTCGATCCCTTCACGCTCGAATTTCCCAAACAGGCTTCGGCGCTGGTGCAATTGTTCGGCGCCTTCGAGCAGCATCGCCATAATTTCCAGCTGACGCTCGCCATCATGTTCGGACTGCTCGCGGCGATCATGCTGCTTTCGGCGGTGTGGATCGGTCTCGCCTTCACCAATGGTCTCGTCGGCCCGATCCGCCGGCTTATCGCCGCCACCGATCAGGTTTCGGGCGGCAATTTCTATGTGCAGGTGCCGGTGCGCGCCGCCGAGGGCGACCTCGCCCATCTCGGCGCGACCTTCAACAAGATGACGTCCGAGTTGCGGCTCCAGCAGAACCGCCTCGTCGCCGCCAATCACCTGATGGACGAGCGCCGGGTGTTTACCGAGGCGGTGCTGTCGGGCGTGCCGGCGGCGGTGATCGGCGTCGGCGCGCGCGGCGACGTCACCGTGCTCAATCCTTCCGCCCGAAACCTCGTCGGCGGCGACGAGGTCGAGGCGGAACGCGCCATTGGCCGGCCCTTGAGCGAAGTCCTGCCCGAACTCGACGCCGCCTTGCAGGAAGCCCGCGCCGGCCACGCCCGCATGACGCAGAAACAGATCATGCTGAACCGGGGCGGCCGCGAACGCACCTTCAACGCCCGCATCACCAATGGGCCGCTCAATCGCGGCGAGCGCACTTTTGTCGCGACGCTCGACGACATGACCGATCTGGTCGCGGCGCAGCGCACCTCCGCCTGGGCCGATGTGGCGCGGCGCATCGCCCATGAAATCAAGAATCCGCTGACGCCGATCCAGCTTTCCGCCGAACGGCTCAAGCGCAAATATGGCCGCGTCATCACCGTGGACAAGGACATTTTCGATCAATGCACCGACACGATCATCCGGCAGGTGGACGACATCAAGCGCATGGTGGACGAATTTTCCGCCTTCTCGCGCATGCCCAAGGCGCAACTGGCGCCCGACGATCTCGTCGCCTGTATCGACCAGGTGCTTTTCCTGATGCGCGTCGGCCATCCCGGCATCGAAATCACCGGCGATTTTCCGTTACAGCGGCCGGTGCTGCGGTTCGACCGGCGGCTATTGTCGCAGGCGCTGACCAATGTGGTGAAAAACGCCGCCGAAGGGATAGAGGCCGCCGACATGGAAGGCCGCGCGCCGGCGATCCATGTCTCCTTGCGGCTCTCCGAGGGCGAGGCCATTGTCGATGTCGAGGACAACGGCAAGGGCTTTCCGCGCGAGAACCGCGCGCGGCTGCTGGAGCCCTATATGACGACGCGCAAGGAGGGCACCGGCCTCGGCCTGCCCATTGTCGCCAAGATTCTGGAGGATCACGGCGGCGGCATCGAATTGCTCGACGCCGCCTCCGGTCAGGGAGCGCTGGTGCGTCTGCATTTTCCGGTCACCGGGATGGTCGAAAATCCTGCAAACATCGAACCTGAAGGCGCCTCCCGCGCCGAACAATCGAGCGAAGGTTGAACATGGCGAGCGATATTCTAATCGTGGACGACGAGGCCGACATTCGCGAACTCGTTTCCGGCATCCTCGAGGACGAGGGCTTTTCCACGCGCACGGCGCGCAATTCCGACGAGGCGCTGGCGGCCATCGAGGCCCGCCGGCCGCAATTGATCTTCCTCGACATCTGGATGCAGGGATCGAAGCTCGACGGGCTGCAATTGCTCGAATCGGTCAAGCGCCATCACCCGAGCCTGCCGATCGTGATGATTTCCGGCCATGGCAACATCGAGACGGCGGTGACGGCGATCCGCCAGGGCGCCTATGACTTCATCGAAAAGCCGTTCAAGGCCGACCGTCTCGTGCTGGTCGCCGAACGGGCTTTGGAGACCTCGCGTTTGCGCCGCGAGGTCACCGAACTCAAGGCGCGCTCGCTCGGCTCGAATACGCTGGTCGGCCATTCGAGCGCCTTGCAGCAATTGCGGCAGATGATCGAAAAGCTCGGGCCGGCCAATTCGCGGATTCTGATCACCGGCATGCCGGGCGTCGGCAAGGAACTCGCCGCCCGCGCCATTCACGAGCTTTCGGCGCGCGCCGCCGGGCCTTTCATCGTCATCAACGCCGCCGCCATCGCCGCCGAAACCATGGAGACCGAGTTGTTCGGCGTCGAAGCCCGCGACGGCCGCCCGCGCAAGACCGGGGCGCTCGAAGAGGCCCACGGCGGCACGCTCTATATCGACGAAGTCGCCGACATGCCGCGCGACACCCAGGCGAAAATTTTACGCGTGCTGGTGGATCAGAATTTTACCCGTGTAGAAGGCACCACGCGCGTCCATGTCGATGTGCGGGTGATCTCGTCCTCGGCGCGCGACCTGCCGCGCGCCATCGCCGAGGGGGCCTTCCGCGAGGATCTGTTCCACCGCTTGTCGGTGGTGCCGGTGCGCGTGCCCTCGCTGTCCGAACGGCGCGAGGACATTCCCGAACTGATCGATTTTTTCATGGAACAACTCGCCGCCAATTCCGGCCTGCCGCGCCGAAAAATCGGCGACGACGCCATGGCGGTGCTGCAATCGCACGACTGGCCGGGAAATATCCGGCAATTGCGCAATAATATCGAGCGGCTGATGATTCTGACCGGCGGCGATCTGGAAGCCGAAATCACCGCCGAAATGCTGCCGCAGGAAATCGGCGCGCTGGTGCCCTCGACGCCGAACGGCACGGGCGGCGAAAAGCTCATGAGCTTGCCCTTGCGCGAGGCGCGCGAAGTCTTCGAGCGCGAATATCTGGTGGCGCAGATCAACCGTTTTGGAGGCAATATTTCGCGCACGGCGGAGTTCATCGGGATGGAAAGGTCGGCGCTGCACAGGAAGCTGAAATCGCTGGCGATAGATTAGGCGGAGCGAAGGAAAACGGGGACTGGATCGAAGTGCGCCGCGCGCGGCGCCGGCGTTGCGCGGCAATCTCGGTCCGCAATTCGTTTCCTGTCCCCGGTTTCCGGGCAGCAGGGAGGTCGGGACAGCGCACCAGCGATTCAGGCGAGTCGCGCGCGATGGGGCGCAATTCGTTTCCTGTCCCCGAATTCCTCGGATCACTGGCCTCCTTGGACCGCCCTCGTGCTCCGAGACGCGCCTTTCGGGCGCTCCTCAGCATGAGGGCTACTTGATTGTTTTATATAGATAAGACCCTCATGGTGAGGAGCCGCCGAAGGCGGCGTCTCGAACCATGGGCAGAAACGCGGGCCTTTGTTATCAACCTGAGGCGGAGTCGGACTCCGCCAGTTCTGTGAAAACGATACGGGGCATATCAGCGCATGGCAGCGAGGAACGCGTCCATTCGGGCTTCGTGCTCTTCAATAGGGATGACGGCGCCGCGCGCCACGTCGGCTTCGGCCTCGTCAACATAGGGCTTTGCCCACGCCAGATCGTCGGTTTCCTCAAGCTCGCGCTCGGAAATCCGCTCGTCGATAAGCTGACGGGCCGCCTCTTCGGCAGACGCGAAGTCGCCACTCGCCACGCGCGTTTTGAGCCAAGCCTCTTGATCGGGTTTCAATGTGATCGTCATGGTCTTTCGTACCACAAAACTCCTCCGGGGCGAAGCGCGGTCACATCCCGAGCTTGTCGCGCAAAAGATTGTTGACGAAGGCGCTGGCGTTGGCCTCGTCCTGAAGGCGGTCGGCGACGTCCGGGTCGAGCATGAGATTGACCCGACGCTTTTTCGCGGCCTCCGGCATCGGGGGACGGCCGCGTGTCGCATGCGCGAAAAACCCTCGATCCAATTCCCTGACTTCACCGTCACGGGCGATGTAAGGCTTCTTCATAACGTTTCCCTCGGGCTCCTCGCCGTAATTCCCATAGTCACGCAGCCGCCCCAAGCGCGAAATATCTCGCGCCGCCCGGCGCCGCGAGCGCTGCGGCGGCGAAAGCGGCTATCGTCCAAAACTCGACCGAATGCGCCCGCTCATTATTGCCCGCCCATGCGACTGAAAAGCCGACCGGGGTGGCCGCCTCGGACGTTAAACTTTACAAGGTTCGCTTTACTTCAACTATATTTTCGCTGGGCGGGCATCTTGGCCGGTGAGCGCCGCGATTTGTCGATCGGTCGCGTGGAGGAGACCTGCGCGGCGCGGCGCGGGCGTTCCTCCACCCCAATAAAACCGGGCATTCCCACCTACGGCGCGACTTGCAGCGGGGTCGCCGCCTTGGCGGCCGCCCGCTTCGGCCGCCGCACGAACAAGGCCATGACGGTGACGAAGAACACGGGAACGAAGAACACGGTGAGAAGGGTCGCCGAGACCATGCCTCCGAACACGCCGGTTCCCAGCGCCTGCTGACTCTTGGCGCTCGCGCCCGCCGCGACCATCAGCGGCACGACGCCGAGAATGAACGCCAGCGAGGTCATGATAATCGGCCGGAAGCGCTGGCGCGCGGCCTCGACCGTGGCCGCCGCCACCGTCAGCCCCTGCGACCGCAGATCGCGCGCGAATTCGATGATCAGAATCGCATTCTTGGCCGAAAGGCCGATGATCGTGATCAGCCCCACCGTGAAGTAGACGTCGTTGGGCAGACCCGCGACATAGGCGGCGACGACGCAGCCAACGATGCCGAGCGGCGCGGCGAGCATGACGGAAAACGGAATCGCCCAGCTTTCGTAGAGGGCCGCCAGACACAGGAACACGAACAGCACCGAGAGCCCGAGCAGGAAGGCGGCCTGCGAGCCCGCGAGTTTTTCCTGCAGCGACTGCCCGGTCCATTCATAGCCGAAGCCGTTCGGCAGCGTCTTCATCAGCCGCTCCATTTCGACGATCGCGTCGCCGCTGGTGTAGCCGGGCTTGGGCTCGCCGGTCAGTCGCACGGAGGGATAGCCGTTGAACCCCACCACCTGGGTCGGGCCGACCGACCATTCCAGCCGCGCGAAGGCGGAGAGCGGCACCATTTCGCCGGCCTTGTTGCGCAGGCTGTAGCCGAGGATGTCCTCGGCGCGGACGCGCTTGGTCTCGTCCGCCTGCACCACCACGCGCTGGGTGCGGCCGCGATTAATGAAATCGTTGACATAGATCGAACCGAGATGGGTCGAGATCGCATCGTTGACGTCCGTGAACGACACCCCGAGCGCGCCCGCCTTTTCGCGGTCGATGTCGACGCGCACCAGCGGCGCGCCGGGCAGGCCTTCCTCCACCAGCTTTTCCAGCACCGGCGATTGCGCCGCCTCCGTCATCAGCTGCGCCTTCGCCGCCATCAGCGCCTCATAGCCGCGCTGTCCGCGATCCTGAAGGCGAAACGAAAACCCGGAGGTATTGCCGAGATTGGCGATCGGCGGCGGGGCGAGCAGCGAGGTCCGCGCGTCGGGAATGCGCGCGAGCAGGCCGTTGGAGCGCGCGATGATCGCATCGGCGGAATCGTTGGGGCCGCGCTTCGACCAATCCTTCAGGGTGATGAAGGCCTGCGCCGTCATCGAGCCCTGGCCGAAGAAACTATAGCCGCTGATGAAGGTGACGGAATCGACGCCCGGCTCCTTCATCACCTGGGCTTCGACCTGCTTGATCACATCGAGCGTGCGCGTCGCGCTCGCGTCGGAAGGCAGCAACACGTCGGCCATCACGTAACCCTGGTCGTCCACGGGCACGAACCCGCCGGGCGCGCGCCACAGGCCATAGCTCATGGCGGCGACGATCACGACATATACGGCGAGGAAAGCGCCGCGCCGGCCGATCGCGCGGCGGACGATTCCGACATAGCCGTCGGTAAGGCGATCGAACAGGCGATTGAAGGCGCCGAAGAAGCCTTTCTTTTCGTGATGATCGTGATCGAGCGGTTTCAGCAGCGTGCTGCAAAGCGCGGGCGTGAGCGTCAAGGCCAGGAAGGCCGAAAAGCCGATAGACACCACCATGGCGGCGGAAAACTGCTGGTACATGATGCCGACCGAACCGGGGAAGAACGCCATCGGCACGAACACCGCCATCAGCACCATGGTGATGCCGATCACCGCGCCGGTGATCTGGCCCATCGCCTTGACGGTCGCCTCGCGCGGCGGCAGTCCCTCCTGCGCCATGATGCGTTCGACATTCTCCACCACCACGATCGCGTCATCGACGAGAATGCCGATCGCCAGCACCATGCCGAACATGGTCAGCACGTTGATCGACAGGCCGAGCGCGTAGAGCGCGCCGCAGGTGCCGAGCAGCGCGATCGGCACGACGATGATCGGGATCAGCGTGTAGCGGAAATTCTGCAGAAACAGGAACATCACGAGAAAGACGAGCGCCACCGCTTCGGCCAGCGTCATCAGCACCTTCTTGACCGACGCCTCGATCACGGGCGTCACGTCATAGGAGACTTCCGCTTTCACGCCGGGCGGAAAATACTGCGCGAGTTCGGCCATGCGCTCGCGCACGGCGGCGCTGGTGGCCAGCGCATTGCCGGTCGGGGCGAGCTGCACGGCGATCGCCGCGGCGGGCTTGCCGTTCAGCCGGGTCGAGAAGGAATAGGTCAGGCCGCCGACCTCGATCCGCGCGACGTCCTTGAGCCGCACGGCGGCGCCGTTCTGGTTGGCGCGCAGCACGATGGCGCCGAATTCCTCGGGCGATTCCAGCTGGCCCTTCACCAGAACCATGTTCTGCGTGCGCTCGGCGGAAGGGCTCGGAGGCTGCGCCAGCATGCCCGAGGACACCAGCGCGTTCTGGGCGCGGATCGCCAGGGTAATGTCCTCGGTCGTCAACGAATAGCCGCGCATCCTTTCGGGGTCGAGCCAGACGCGCATGGCGCGCTCGGTCGAAAACAGCCGCACGCGCCCGACGCCGGCCACGCGGCGCAGTTCCGGCAGCACATAGCGCGTCGCGACGTCGCCGAGGCCGATCTCGTCGAGCGAGCCGTCGGGCGACGTCAGGGTGACGAACTGGAGGATCGCGGTGGAGGCTTCGAGAATGGAAATGCCCTGCTGCTGCACCGCTGGCGGCAGGCGCTGCTCGATGCGCTTGATGCGGTTCTGCACGTCAACCGCGGCGAGCGCCAGATCGGTTCCGGGCTTGAAATCGACATTGATCTCGACCTCGCCGGTCGTGTCGCCGGTCGATTCGAAATTCAACAGATTGGCCGCCCCGCTCAACTCCTCCTCGATAAGGCGCGTCACGGAATAATAGAGATCCTGCGTGGAGGCGCCGGGATAGGACGTCGAGATCGAGATCGAGGGTGGCGCCACGACGGGATATTGCAGCACCGGAAGGAACGGGAGCGCGAGCAAACCGCCAAGACAGATAAAGATCGCTATCACCCAGGCGAAGACAGGTCGCGCGATGAAAAATGCCGGCATGAAGACAGGACTCCGAAAGCGGACGACAACAGGGCTCTAACGGCGGATCGCAGCTAGCCGCGATCCGCCCGGGATTCCTTTTGGCCGTAGGGAAAGGGCTGCGGGTCCACGCGGCCGCCGGACATGAATTTCTGAAAACCTTCGACGACGACCCGGTTGCCGGGATGAAGCCCTTCCTCGACCACCACCTCGTCGCCGAGCGTGCGTCCGAGCCGCACCGGCTGGAGAATGGCGCGGTCCTGGTCGTTGACGACGAACAACTCGGCGCCGCCGGCATTGTTGCGCTGGACCGCCTGACGCGGCACGGTGACCGTGTTGGCGCGCACGCCCTCCTCGATCTGCACGCGCACATAGGCGCCCGGCAGCAGGGCCGCATCGGGATTGGGGAATTCGGCGCGCAAGGTCACCTGATTGGTGCCGGGATCGACGGTGATGTCGGAAAACAGCAGCCGCCCTTCATGCGGGTAGGTCTTGCCATTGTCGAGAATGAGACGCGTGCGGACGGCGCCGCCGCTTTTGGGCTTCCATCCGCCGCGCGCGAATTCTTCCTTCAAGGCGTCCATTTCGGAAACGGATTGCGTGAAGTCGGCGTAGATCGGGTCGAGTTGCTGGATGGTCGCGAAGGGCAAGAGCTGCTCCTGCGAGGCGAGCGCGCCTTCCGTCACCATGGCGCGCCCGATTCGTCCGGAGATCGGCGCCCGAACGGTGGCGTATTCGAGATTGACTTCGGCGCGGCGCACAGCGGCCTTCTGCGCCATGACGTCCGCTTCGGCCTGGCGTGCGGCGGAGAGCGCCATTTCGTACTGCGCCTGCGTAGTTGTCTGGCCCTTGACCAGCTCCTTCAGACGGCTCTCCTGCCGCGAGGCCTGGGACAGGGTCGCCTCCGCCCTGGCGAGCGCGGCCCGCGCGCTGTCCAGATCGATCTCGAACTGCGTCGGATCGATGCGGTACAGCACCGCGCCCTTGCTGACGACGCTGCCCTGCTCGAAGCTGCGTTCGAGCACGATGCCGGAAACACGCGGACGCACCTCCGCGATGCGCATCGGCGCGATGCGGCCGGGCGCATCCTTGGTCATCACGATTTCCTTGCGTTCGACCGTAATGACCCCGACGATAGGCGCCGCGCCCGCGTCGGGGGCGCCATTCGCCAGCGCGCCTGCGGCTGCGAGCGCGGCGCCGATCAACGCGACCGACCCGATCAACGCATTCCGTCCGCACGTTATCGCCATGATTTTTCGCATCGCTTCTCGTATCCCCACTTGCACGCTCGACCCTTCGGCCGGTCCGCCGCGGCGTCCGCCAGGCTGCGAGCATAATCTCGCGAAAAGGCGTCCCCTTGCCTGAAACGCGATCGCACTGAACATAATGATTGAGAATGTGGCGCGATTGGCGAATAACAATGACCGATCGATCGATGATTAAATTAAATTTTCGTTATGTTTGCCCGCATGGCGCGAAGGCCCTGCGTCGCTTGCATCGCGCCGATCATGACGCGTTGGTGACAAGGATCGTCGGAATTACGGTGGGAGCACGGCAGGATTACGGCGAAAATTTGCGAAATACTGGGATGCCGCGCGGTCAACGTGGCGCTTTATTAAATCCATAATTCCATTTATCGCGGATCATGAAGACGGATTCGGGGGGCGTGAAACGAATTGCGCCCGATGCTGCGCCGTTCATCTGAAAGCGCTATGAAGGCGCAATTCGCTTGCTGCCCCTGCGCTCCTCATGCCTGCGACGTTCCAACCGTTACCTGCGATCCTTTGGCGCCGCAATTCCTATGGACGCACGGAGGCGCCAAGCGCGAAATATCGGGCGCCGCCGAGCGCCGCGAGCACGGCGGCCGCTAAGGCTGTTTTCGTCCCAAGCTCGACCGCATGCGCCTCGGCCTTCGCTCCTGCAAAGCCGGGGGAATTGTGCTAGACTTAGGCTGCGGTCGAAGGTCTGTCTCCTGTCGGCCCAAAGGGAGAGATCCGATGCGTTATCTTCTTGCCGCCGCTTTCGTTTGCGCTCTCGGAATGCCTGCCGCCTCCGCCTTTCCTGCCTTTGCTCCTCACGCCCCGTCCGGGGCCGAAGCGAGCCCGATCGTGCAGGTCGCCAAGCGCGGCAAGCCGGTTTCGCGGCGTCACAGAAGCCGCACCGGCGGCATCCATGCGCTGGTGGGAAGCGGCGATTACTGAGTGGCGTCGGTAAACCTCGGGGTTTCATTGCCCCGGTTGGCGGCAGGCCAGATCCCGCGCCTTCTGCTATGGTTGGCCGATGCGGCGAATCGACCTGTTCCTCGGTTTTTTCAAGATGGGCGCGCTCGGCTTCGGCGGCACCGGGCCGATCATGCGGGCGGTGATCGTCGACGATTGCCGCTGGCTCGACGATGCGGAATTCGCTGGCCTGCTCGGCCTGTGCCAGGCGCTGCCGGGGGCCAATACCTGCAATTTCGCGGTCATTCTCGGCGACCGGTTTTGCGGCGCCGGCGGCGCCGCCATGGCTTTGTTAGGGCTGTTGCTGGCGCCCCTGGCCATACTGGTGACCCTGGCGAGCTTTTTTGCCGTCTTCGCCGCCAACGCCGACGTGCGCGCAGCGCTGTTCGGCGCCAGCGCGGCGGGCGCGGGGCTGGCCATCGGCACGGCGCTTAAGATGGCGCGCAATATTCCCCGCGATCCGGTGCTGATCGTGCTTTCTGGCGCCGCCTTCGCCGCCGCCGCCTTGCTGCGTTTGCCGCTGCCGGCAATCATCGCGGTTTTGGCGCCGGCGGGATTCCTGCTGGTGGGCGCGCGGCGATGAAGGACGATCTGCTGGTCCAGATTTTTCTGCGTTTCGCCGGCATATCGCTGCTGGCGGTCGGCGGCGCAGTGGCGACGCTGCCGGAAGCCGAGCGTCAGATCGTCAGCCAATTGCACTGGCTGACGCCGGAACAATTCGCCCAGACCTTCGCCATAGCCCAGACCTCGCCCGGCCCAAATGTCATCGTCTACAGCCTGTTCGGCTGGAAACTCGCCGGTCTCGCCGGGTTGATCGCGGCGACGCTCGGCGTGCTGGGGCCGTCCTCGCTGCTCGCCTTCGGAGTGGCCCGGGTCATGCGCCGGGCCGGCGAGGCCGCATGGCTGGCGCGGCTCAAGCAGGGGCTGACGCCGCTCGCCATTGGCCTGATGGCGGCGAGCGGCTATCTTCTGGCGCGCGCCGCCGATTCCGGCATTTTTGCCATTCTCGTCACGGTCGCGTCGTCGGCCTTCGTCGCCTTTTCATCGCGCAGCCCGCTCTGGGCGATGGCCGCCGGGGCGGCGCTCAGCGTCATCGCCGGGCGCGCGGGGTGGCTTTAGTCCATTGCGCCAGCTGGAGCGAACGCGCGTGGAACGCCTCCCGGAGGGCGGCCAGGAGCGAACGCGACCGAAAGCCCGTTGGCAGACGGGCGTCTATCGACGCCCTATGGGCTGATGCGAGGGACGCCGCCCGCAGGGCGGCAAGAAAAAGGAAATGAAATGCCCCGCATCGCCTACGTCAACGGCCGTTATCTCCGCCACGCCGAAGCCGGGGTGTCGATCGACGACCGCGCATTCCTGTTCGCCGACGCCGTTTACGAAGTGATCGAGATTTTTCAAGGCAAGCTGATTGACGACGCCGCGCATCTCGAACGCCTCGCCCGCTCGGCGCGCGAATTGCGGATCGATCTCCCGGTGGGCGAGGGCGCCTTAAAACTGATTTTGCACGAACTCGTCGCGCGCAACCGCGTCGCCTTCGGCCATATCTATCTTCAGGTGACGCGGGGCGCGGCCCGGCGCGAACATTTCTTTCCCAAAGCGGGAACCCCAAGCACGCTCGTCGCTTATGCCCAGTCCGGCGACCGCGCGGCGGCGGAGGCCAAGGCGCGGGCCGGGATCAAGGTGATCTCTCTGCCCGACAGCCGCTGGAAAAGACCCGACATCAAAAGCACCAGCCTGCTGCCCAATGTGCTGGCGAAACAGCAGGCGAAGGAGGCGGGCGCCTACGAGGCCTGGCTGGTGGACGAGGCCGGGTTCGTGACCGAAGGCGCGGCCAGCAACGCCTGGATCGTCGACGCCGAGGGCGCGCTGGTCACCCATCCGGGCGATTCGGGCATCTTGCGCGGAATCACCCGCGCGCGACTGTTTGAAATCGCCGCCGCCCATCAATTGAAGATCGTCGAGCGCCGCTTTACGCTGGCCGAGGCCCGATCCGCCCGAGAGGCGTTCATCACCGGCGCGACCAGCCTTGTCCTGCCGGTGGTGGCGATCGACGGCGAACCGATCGGCGCCGGCGCGCCCGGCCCGGCGGCTCTGGCTTTGCGCGCCGCGTTTCACGATTTCGCGCCGGCCAGCGGCTAGGGCTTGTGAACACTTGTCGCATCGACCGGGATCTGGTCGAAATGAGACGGATGGCAGGAGCAAGGCGAAGGCAATATCGAGGATATTGGCAAGGCTTGCGACGCACCAGCCGGCCATTTCGGGCAAACCCGAAGGGCGCGCGGGCGTTTTGCCTCTAGATGGTCGGTGGTTCAACGCCATAATTCAGGCAAAACGACCGCGCGTCACGGCGATGGGACAAGCGTCCACAAGCCCTAGGCCTTTTGTCGCATAAAACCGCATTGAGCATAAAAGAAAATCTTGCCTAAATCGCGGGCTTGAGACTCTAATGGGCTTCTACGCGCCTGCGGCGAGGATGGGTTTGGCGTGATTTCGGCCTCGGACAAGGACTTCGCGTTCCGGTTGCAGGCGTCAAGAAAAACTGAATGGAAAAAAACATGCCGGTTGAACGCACTCCCAATCTTCAGGATACGTTTCTCAATTTCGTACGCAAAAATAAAATTCCCCTCACCATTTTTCTGGTGAATGGCGTTAAATTACAAGGCGTTGTAAGCTGGTTCGACAATTTTTGCGTGCTGCTGCGCCGCGACGGCCACTCGCAACTCGTCTACAAGCACGCCATATCGACGATCATGCCGGGTCATCCGATCCAGATGTTCGACCCGGCCGAAGAGGCTCCGGAAAAGTGAATTTTCAGACCCATGCAAATGTGACGAGGTCCGCTTGAGCGGCTTCGTCGCCGGCGATTCGCCGGCTCAGACCCGCAAGCGCGGGGAGAAAACCCGCGTTTTGGTGATTGGACCTTATCTGAGCGACCGGGCCGCGACCCATGCCGACGGCGCGAAGTCGATAAGATCGCAAGAGGCGCGGCTCGACGAGGCCGAGGGGCTGGCGCGGGCGATCGACGTCGACGTCGTCGGCCGCGAACTCGTCGTGCTGTCGCAGATTCGCCCCGCCACATATCTGGGCAAGGGCAAGGTCGAGGAAATGGCGGCGCTGATCGAGGAGCGCGAGGCCGATCTCGTCGTTGTCGATTGCGCCTTGTCTCCGGTGCAGCAGCGCAATCTGGAAAAGGAATTCAAGGCCAAGGTGATCGACCGCACCGGGCTGATCCTCGAAATCTTCGGCGAACGCGCACGCACCTCCGAGGGCGCGATGCAGGTCGAACTGGCGCATCTGACCTATCAGAAATCGCGGCTGGTGCGGTCATGGACCCATCTGGAGCGCCAGCGCGGCGGCTTCGGCTTTCTCGGCGGCCCCGGCGAAACCCAGATCGAGACCGACCGGCGGCTCATTCAGGAGCGCATGACGCGCATCGAGCGCGACCTCGAAAAGGTCAAGAAGACGCGCGGCCTGCACCGCAAGAACCGGCGCGACGTTCCCTTCCCGGTGGTGGCGCTGGTCGGCTACACCAATGCCGGCAAATCGACGCTGTTCAACACGTTGACCAAGGCGGACGTGTTCGCCAAAGACCTGCTGTTCGCCACGCTCGACCCGACCCTGCGCGGCGTGAAACTGCCGCATGGCGGCAAGATCATCCTGTCCGATACGGTCGGCTTCATTTCCGACCTGCCGCATATGCTGGTTTCGGCCTTCCGCGCCACGCTGGAGGAAGTGCTGGAGGCCGACGTCATCCTGCATGTGCGCGACATCGCCCATGAGGATGCGGAGGCCCAGGGCGCCGATGTCGAAACGATTCTCGACGAACTCGGCGTCGACGCCCAGGATCACAACCTGCTGATCGAAGTATGGAACAAAATCGACCTGCTTCCCTTTGGCGAGCGCGAGCAAATCAAGACCAAGGCGGCAATGCGCCCTTCTGACGAGCGGCCTTGCGCCGTCTCTGCGGTGACCGGCGAGGGGCTGGACGATTTGCTGCTGGCTTTGGAGACGCGGCTGGCGCGCGGCCGGGTGGTGCTGGACGTGCCGCTGGCGTCGAGCGACGGCGAGGGCCAGGCCTGGCTGCACGCCCACACGGAAGTTTTGTCGCGCGACCTCGACGAAGAGGGCGGGGCGCATTTTCATATTCGCGTCGCGCCGGAACAATGCGACCGCGTTTTACGGCGCTTTCCCGGCGCCGAGGCCGCCGAAAATCCCGTTTGAAACGAAAACAGGCCCCTGATTGACCGGGGCCTGTCGTTTTGCGAGGCGTTTTGTCCGTCTCAGGCCGTGGCGGGGGCCCGGCCGTTGCGGCGGCGGGCGGCGAAGCCCAGACCGACGAATCCGAGGCCCAGCAGCGCCCAGGTGGCGGGCTCCGGCGCGGCGGCGGTGGTCGGCAGCACCCCCTGGAACGGATAGTCGTGCAATTCGCCATTGCCGTTGAAGTTCTTGGCGTAGAGCAGACCTTCGATCGGCGAATTATTGGTGACGGTGGCGTCTTCGGCGAGCACCGCGCCGTGAATCGTCTTGATGCCGAGACTGGTCGCGTCTTCGAAGTTCCAGATCACGTGGCTGTTCTGATACGACGTGTTGGAACCGACATAATTGAAATTCTGGTTGATAGAGCCGCCGCCGGTCACGTTGACGATGATGGTTTTGGCGGACAGGGCATTCGCGAATTCAACCCCGGCGAAGCTCTGGAATTGCGCCGTCGTGATTTCGAATACGGCGGTGCCCTTGGCGTCAGCGGCCACGTTGAACTTCACATCATTATGGTCTGACGCGTTGACGGTGCTGTTGGCGGCAAGGCCGGTAAGCGTCGCCACCTCCGCGTTGAGCGGCGTGGTGAAATCGCTGATCGCGAAATACGGAGTCTGGTTGACCAGCGATCCGCCGCCGTTGAAGTTGAAGTGGGAATTCGAGATGCTGGACACGTAATTGACGCTGCCGCCATTGTTGACGTTGCCATGGGTGTTGGCGATGGTGATCGCATTGACCGCCTGGAACGTCGAAGCCTGGCCGCGCGGGGCCACATAGAAGGTAGCGCCGCCGGTGATGTGGTTGGCGGCGAGACGGCCCTCGACGTCGGACGTTGTAGTGAAGTTGTTCCAGACAACTCCGTTGAATTCGGTGAAAATCTGCTGCGCCGTCAACGCGCCGGCCTGCACGGGAGCAACCGTCGAAGCCACAGCGGCCAGGGTAGCAGCTCCAAGGATCTTAACGTTCATTTTCATTTTTCAATTCCCGAAAAATTGCCAACTATACGCAGGACGAGCAATCGCTTGTTGAATGTCACCGCGTAGCGACACCATGCCGTCATTTAAGGCCGGCGAAACTCAGCGTCAACAAAAAATTTATGTTTTTTATTTGATTCGAAAAATTATTAGCCAAGTGTGCGTTATTTAATCACCCTAACCATAAATTGCATTTAGCAAATACTTAGCAAATTGCAATTTGCAAAATGCAAAGTGGCAAGACTGGCGAGCGGACGTGTGGCGATGTTTTTCCGCCGTCCGGGCGTGAGCGCCGCTGACATATGCTGCGTTCGCGCCCGCGCCATGCATCGGATTTCGAGGCGCTTTGCGGGCGCGGAGGCGGAAGCGCGCCTTGCCGGCGCCCACGCGCCTTTGCCTTGTTGCGCAAGCGCTTGTCCGGGATTTGAAACTCAGGCCAAAGGTTGGGCCTTGGTCAGATCGACTCGCGCGACAAAAAGCCCGACCATCCAGCCGGCCAGGGAGCCGGCGAGAACGTCGCTGACGAAGTGGAAATCCGCGAACAGCAGGCTGACGGCGACCGTCAGCGCCACGAGGACATAAGCGGGACGAAAGCGCGGGGCAAGCACCCAGAGGCAGGCGGCGACGGCGCAAGTCAGCGTTTGATGGCCGGAGGGGAAGGAGGCCCAGCCGGCCCCGCCATGAAAGGGCGAAAAAGCATAGGCGGCGTCCCTGATCAGCGAAGGATTGCCGCAGGTCCAGGTTTCGGGCCAGGTGCGGCCAAAAGCCAGTTTGAGCAGGTCCTTGACGCCTATGGCGACGAACAGCGCCAGCGAGGTTCGCAACACGATCTGGCCGGTTCGACCGAACGGCCTGCGGAGCGCATGGTTGAAGCCGCTCCACAAAAGACCGATGGCCGCCAGAACTTCGAGCACATCGACGATGCGGGTAGGCAGAATGAACGGCGCCCGCGATTCGTGGAAGTGCCGGAACATCAAATAGGCCACGGGCCGGTCGATGACGGCGATGCTGAACAGCATCGCGCCAACAACCACGCCCGCGAGCAGGGCGTCAAAACGCCGGGGACGCCGCGCTTGCATGATTCGATCCCGAAAGAGCCTGGCCGCTTAAAGCGTCCCATTGCGACAGCATTATTTATCCGCCGAGCAAAGCCTCGTATTCGGCGGAGAGTTCGAGCCATTCCTCTTCGGCAAAAGTCAGGGCGCGCTCCAGTTCGGCGCGCTGCTGCGACAGTTTCGAGGCTTCCGCCGGGTTGCGCTCGAAGGCGCGCGGATCGGCGAGCGACTGGTCGATGCGCGTGATCAGGCCGGAAAACCGCGCCATTTTCTCTTCCGCCGCCTGAACTTTTTTCGCCAAGGGCCTGGCGTCCTGCCGCGCTTTTGTCGTGTCGCGGGCCGGCGCCGCCTCGCGTTCGCGCTTTTTGGCCGGGGTTTTTGCGCCTTCGAGCACCAGCTTGCGGTAATCCTGCATGTCGCCGTCGAAATTCTTGACGCCGCCGTCGGCGACCAGCCACAGCCGGTCGGCGCAGGCTTCCAGCAGATATTGATCGTGCGAGATCAGCACCACCGCCCCGGCATATTCATTGATCGCTTCGGCCAGCGCCGCGCGGCTGTCGATGTCGAGATGGTTGGTCGGCTCGTCGAGAATCAACAGATGCGGGCCGTTGAAGGTCGCGAGCCCCATCAGCAGCCGCGCCTTTTCGCCGCCCGACAGATTTGCGACCCTGGTGTCGGCCTTGACATTGGAAAAGCCGATTTGCGCGGCGCGGGCGCGTATCCGCGCTTCCGGCGCGTCGGTCATCAGCCGCTGGATGGCCTGAAAGGGCGTGTCCCTCTCGTCGAGATCCTCCACCTGATGCTGGGCGAAAAACCCGACGTCGAGCTTGGTCGATTTGTTCAATGCGCCGGACATCGGCGCGAGCCTCCCGCCCAGAAGCTTGGCGAAGGTCGATTTGCCGTTGCCATTGGCGCCGAGCAGGCCGATGCGGTCGTCGTTGGACAGGTTCAGGCTCAGTTTCGTCAAGATCGCCTTGTCGTCATAGCCGACCGCGACGTTTTCCATCGCTATGATCGGCGGCGACAGCGGCTTTTCGGGCGAGGGCAGCGAGAAGGGCAGGATTTCGTCATCGACGACGGCGGCGACCGTCTCCATCTTTTCGAGCATTTTCAGGCGCGACTGGGCCTGACGCGCCTTGGTCGCCTTGGCGCGGAACCGGTCGACGAATTCCTGCAGATGGGCGCGCTTTTCCTCCTGTTTTTTCAGGAATTTGGCCTGAAGCATCCGCGCCTCGGCGCGCTGGCGGGCGAACCCGTCGTAATTGCCGCGATAAAGCTGCAACTTGCCCTTGTCGAGATGGACGATATGGTCGCAGACCTCGTTGAGCAGGTCGCGGTCATGGCTGATGACGACGATGGTCGCGCGATAGCGCGTCAGATAGTCGATCAGCCATAGCGAGCCTTCGAGATCGAGATAATTGGTCGGCTCGTCGAGCAGCAGCAGGTCGGGCTGCGAGAACAATACGGCGGCGAGCGCCACGCGCATCCGCCAGCCGCCGGAAAACTCCTTTAAAGCGCGATTTTGCGCCGCTTCGTCGAAGCCGAGGCCGGCCAGAATTTCCGCCGCCCGCGCCGGCGCCGCATGGGCGTCGATATCGGCCAGCCTGGTGTGGATTTCGGCGATGCGATGCGGGTCATGGGCGGTTTCGGCCTCTTCGAGCAGGCTGGCGCGCTCGACATCGGCGGCGAGCACGAAATCGACCAGCTTGCCGTCGCCGCCGGGCGCCTCCTGCTCGACCCGGCCCATCCGGCAACCCTTGGGAATATAGATCGTCCCGCCCTCGGCGGCGATTTCGCCGGCGATCAGCCGAAACAAAGTGGTCTTGCCGGCGCCGTTGCGCCCGACGAAACCCACCCGCGCCCGTTCGGGCAGCATGACGCTGGCCGAATCGAACAACAGGCGCGGCCCGAGCCGATAGGTGAGATCGGAAATTTGCAGCATGGGGCCTTTTTGCCCGAGGCTGGGAGGAAGGCAAGCCTTTTAGGTCTCGCGCTATGAGGCGACGTGACGCGCTCACGCCATATCGTCACCCCCGCCCGCGATAGGGCGCCACGCCCTGATCCGGCAGCCAGAGCCCTTTGGGCGGTTCGCCGGTCTGGTAGAACACGTCGATCGGCATGCCGCCGCGCGGATACCAGTAGCCGCCGATGCGCAGCCAGCGCGGGGACAGCGTCGCGATCAGGTCCTTGGCGATGCGGATCGTGCAGGCTTCGTGAAAGGCGCCGTGGTTGCGAAACGAGGTGAGGTATAGCTTTAAAGCCTTTGATTCAACTAGATATTTGTCGGGAACATAATCTATCACCAGATGCGCGAAATCGGGTTGGCCGGTGACCGGGCACAGCGAGGTGAATTCGGGCTGGATGAAGCGCGCGACGTAATCGACGTCCGGGTGGGGATTGGGCACGCGGTCGAGTTCCGCTTCGTCCGGGCTGTCGGGCGCTCTGGCCTGCACGCCGAGCAGGTCGGCGCCGTCATGGATCTTGACCATCTTGAAAAACCTCTGTTCACCGGATTTACGCGGCGCCGCGCCGGGCTGCAACCGCCGCGGTTCGAAAAAGCGTGACTGCGGCGGAAGGCTAACTTTTTTATTTCATGCATCCGTCGTAGAAAGGCCGGTCCTTAGCCTTCAAGGCCTTTTTTAATCCCTAGGGGAGCCGCATGACGGAGATTGTCGATATTGTCGCCCGTGAAATTCTCGATTCGCGTGGCAATCCTACGGTAGAGGTCGACGTGACGCTGGAGGACGGCTCGTTCGGCCGCGCCGCCGTGCCCTCGGGCGCCTCGACCGGCACCCGCGAGGCGGTCGAATTGCGCGACGGCGACAAGGCGCGCTATGGCGGCAAGGGCGTGCTCAAGGCCGTGGAATCGGTCAATGGCGAGATTTTCGACGCCATATCCGGCTTCGACGCCGAAGACCAGGTCCATGTCGACGAGGCGCTGATCGAACTCGACGGCACCCATAACAAGGCGCGCCTTGGGGCCAACGCCATTCTCGGCGTGTCGCTGGCGGTGGCCAAAGCGGCGGCGGACGCTTCCGGTCTGCCGCTCTACCGCTATGTCGGCGGAACCCAGGCGCGCGTGCTGCCGACCCCGATGATGAACATCATCAATGGCGGCGCCCATGCCGACAATCCGATCGATTTTCAGGAATTCATGATCATTCCCTATGGCGCGGATTCGATCGCCGAGGCGGTGCGCTGGGGCGCGGAAGTATTCCACAGCCTGGCTTCGGCGCTCAAGAAGGCGGGCCAGAACACCGGCGTCGGCGACGAGGGCGGCTTCGCCCCCAACCTGCCTTCCGCCGAAGCGGCGCTGGATTTCGTCGTCAAGGCGATCGAGACGGCGGGCTTCAAGCCGGGCGCCGACATCGGCATCGGCCTCGACGCCGCCTCCAGCGAATTCTTCAAGGACGGCGCCTATCATTATGAAGGCGAAGGCGTGGTCCGCTCGGTCCAGCAGCAGGCCGAATATCTGGCCAAACTCGTCGCCGCCTATCCGATCGTCTCGATCGAGGACGGCAATGCCGAAAACGACTGGGAGGGCTGGAAGATCACCACCGACCTGATCGGCAAAAAGGTCCAGATCGTCGGCGACGACGTGTTCGTCACCAATGTCAAAATCCTCTCCGAGGGCATCAAGAAGGGCATCGCCAATTCGGTGCTGATCAAGGTCAACCAGATCGGCACCCTGAGCGAGACGCTCGCCGCCGTCGATATGGCCCAGCGCGCCGGCTATACGGCGGTGATGTCGCATCGTTCCGGCGAGACCGAGGACGCGACCATCGCCGATCTCGCGGTCGCCACCAATTGCGGTCAGATCAAGACCGGCTCGCTGAGCCGCTCCGACCGGCTGGCGAAATATAACCAGCTGATCCGCATCGAGCAGGAACTCGACAAGCAGGCGGTTTACGCCGGCCGCGCGGCGCTGAAGGCGCTTGCTTAAATCTCACGGCGCAACGGAAATTCCGGGGACGCGCGCGGGCGCGTCCCTGTTTCGTTTCGGGCGGCGCT
The DNA here is from genome assembly GCF_903903185.1 of uncultured Rhodoblastus sp. Classification (GTDB taxonomy): domain Bacteria; phylum Pseudomonadota; class Alphaproteobacteria; order Rhizobiales; family Beijerinckiaceae; genus Rhodoblastus. The sequence continues at coordinate 9,528 of NZ_CAIUXT010000247.1, read as the reverse complement.
TCCGCCCTGTCGAAGTTTCAGGGGAGGCCCGCCATGCGGATGCTGATGAACATCACCTTTCCGACGGAGCCGTTCAACAGCGCGGCGCGCGATGGCACGGTCGGGCCGAGGATCAAGCGGATTCTCGACGCGCAGGCGCCGCAGGCCGTCTATTTCACCGAACGGGACGGCGAGCGCGGCGCCGTTCTGGTTGTCGATGTCAAAGAGGCGTCGGATGTCCCGTCCCTTGCCGAACCGTGGTTCCTGACCTTCGACGCCCTGGTCGAATTTCGCATCGCCATGACGCCCGACGATCTCGCCCATGCCGGGCTCGATGTTCTGGGCAAGGTCTGGGGATGATTTTGCGGGCGTTTTTGTTTGGGCGTTTTTTTTGGGGATAGGCGTCCTCGCAGGCAGGGACGAGCGCTCCCGCGCGTTGCAAACCGGCTCGATTGCTGAGTAAATAATCCGGCTTCAAGGGCCTTGATTCGTTTGGCGGGTCGGCCTTCTGGAAAAGGCGGCTGCGATGATTGTTGGCGTGCTGAACCAGAAAGGCGGCGTCGGCAAGACGACGATCGCCGTTAATCTGGCGTCCTGTTACAGTCAGGCCGGCCTGCGGGTGCTGCTGGTGGACGCCGATCCGCAGGCCAGCGCCCTGGCCTGGTCGGGCGTGCGCGAGGCGGAGCCGGCCTTCGTCGTCGTCGGCATGGCCAAGGCCACGTTGCACCGCGAACTCCCCGCTCTGGCGAAAGGTTACGACGTCGTGGTGATCGACGGCCCGCCACGGGTCAATGAACTGGCGCGGGCGGCGATTCTCGCCAGCGACATGGTGCTGATCCCGGTCCAGCCCTCGCCCTACGATGTCTGGGCCGCCGCGGAGACGGTGCAACTGATTCGCGAGGCGCGCATCTACCGCGAAAATCTGCGCGCCGGTTTCGTGATCAATCGCAAGATCACCAATACCGCCATCGGCCGCGACTTCGCTGCGGCGCTCGATCAATTTCCGGATACGCCGGCGCTCGACGCGCCGCTGGTCCAGCGCGTCATCTATGCCGAAAGCGCCGCGCGGGGCCTTTCGGTGCTGGAGGCGGCGCCGCGCAGCGAGGCGTCGCGGGAGCTGAAACGGCTGGCGGCGCTGATTTTTCCCTATCCTGAAAGGCAGGCCGCATGAGCCGCAAGACCATCGCTTTCCAGCTTCCCAAGCAAGTCTCGAAGCAAGTCCCGCCGGCGGCGCCGCGCAAGGAGCCGTCGCGCGCGCTGGCGCGCCTCGCCGCGCCGGGAATCGTCGAAGCCGAGCATTGGGTCAGCCGGAACGAGCCGACCGCCGAAACCTCCGGCGAAACGCCCGCGCCGAAAGCAGGGTCGCGCGCCGCCACGATCACGCTGACGCTTTCCGCCGAACCGGACCTGTTCGAAGTGGCGAGCATCGGCCTGTTGCTGCCCGCCGCCTTCCTGCTGTGGGGACTGGCCGCCACGCACAAGAGCTTGCAGCTTTTCTCCCGCTGAGAAGCGGGCGGCCGAAACCTTGACCGGCCTCAGAACAGGAATTTCGCCGCCAGCGCGCCCAACAGCGCAAAAGCGAGCGCAAGCCCGGCGACGGACGCGGGATTCCAGCGTCCCAACTGCGGGCTCGCATCTGCGGCGACCGGCGAAAGGCCGCGTGAACGCCGCCGAATGGCTTCGCTTGCGTTGAAATTGCGGTCGAGAGAAAATCCTAGATTGGACATGGGGCGGGTCCCGAATTGGCGCTTCGCCTGGCCATTGCGTTCCGGATAGGGACAATTGGGCAGGCTTGCCAACAGGGCAGCAAATCGCGCGCCGCCGAATGATTTACGTTCGAGCATAATATCAAAGTGGGAAGCAGGCGGGAAGCCGATGCTTCGAGGTTCCGTTTGGCGGCGAGCCGCATGGCTTCCACCTGTGACGAAAGCCTTTCGATCCGGTCGATCAGAACCTCGGGCAGACAGGGTTTTTCGAGGAAAGGCGTCGATGCGAAACGGGCCGGGAGATCGCGCGGCCGCACCGAGGTAAAGAGCACGGGAATGTTGCGCGCAATCAGCTCGTCGGCCGCCGGGTAGACCAGTTCCCTGCGCAGATTGATGTCGAGAACGGCGACGTCGGCTTCGACGGATTTAGCCAGCTCCATCGCCCCGGCGAGGTCGGTCGCGGCGCCGGCGACCTTGAAACCCTCGACCTCCAGCAGGAAGGCCAGACTGTCGACAATGACGCTATCGTCGTCGACGAGAACAACCCGCGATCCGGACATCGGCCGCCTTCCTTGATTTGAGCGTTATTTTAAAATTCATTAACACGTTGATTTTAAGAAAGTTTTCTAAAATGTCAACACCTCCTGAAGCCGGTTCCGCCGCATGGGCGCAGGCCGCTCGCTTTCCGTCCGTAAACGCCGGCTCCCAGCCGTTAACGACGGCGTAACCTTATCGCGCGACACTGGGGACATGGTCGTTCGCACGCGTCTCGCCTCGATTCTGCTGCCGCTCGCCTTCCACGTCCTCGCAGGCGGGGTCGGCGCTTTTTTTGTCTGGCACGCCTTCCACGGCGAGCGCGGCATCGCCGCCGATCTCGAATATCGCCGGCAGATGGCCGAAATCGACGGCCAGCTCAAGGTCGTGCGGGCGGATAAGGCGGTGTGGCAGAAGCGCATCGACCTGCTGCGCGGCGCGGAAATCGACCGCGACCTTCTGGACGAGGAGGCGCGCAACCTGCTGAACCGCGTCAACAGCAACGATCTCCTGGTGTTCCTGCCGCCGCCCAAGCCCGAATCGGCGACGCCGCGCCGCGCGGAGTGACGCAGCGGGATGGGGCGAGGCCCGGAGGTTTTCGGTTCAGAAAGGCCGATCCCCGCATGGGCTGGAAGGGCAAGGACGGCGCTGTGGGCGGCGCCCTTCCGCCATCTCGCTTTTTGTTCGGCTTCGGGCTAGTTTAGGATCGAAATCCTGCCGCGACGCTCTGGCGAAGAAAATTCGCGCGGCGGACGCGGAAAGCCCGGAGGGTCCATGGCCGCCGCTTTGTCTTCGCCCCTCGCTGCGCGTCCATCCGCGTCATCGGCCGGGGAGAATTCGTTTGCCGCCGATTTTTCGCCGGAAATCCTGTCCGATTTTCTCGGCGATGGCGGCGAGCTTGCGCTTTATCGCGGCATGTTGCTGATCCGCCGTTTCGAGGAAAAAGCCGGCCTGTTGTTTGGCATGGGGCTGATTGGCGGTTTCTGCCATCTCTATATCGGCCAGGAGGCGGTGGTCGTCGGGATGCGGCTCGCCGCCAGTCCCCGAGACCAGTTCATCACCTCTTATCGCCAGCACGGCCACCTGCTGGCCTGCGGCGCCGACCCGAAGGCGGTGATGGCCGAAATGACCGGACGCAGCGGCGGCCTGTCCGGCGGCAAGGGCGGCTCGATGCACATGTATGCGCCGGAAGGAGGATTTTATGGCGGCCACGGCATTGTCGCGGGGCAGGTCTCCATCGGCACGGGGCTGGCCTTCGCCAATGCCTATCGCGGCGACGGCCGGGTCTGCGTGGCGTTTTTCGGCGACGGCGCGGCCGATCAGGGCCAGGTCGCGGAAAGTCTGGTCATGGCGGCGCGCTGGCGCCTGCCGATTGTCTTTGTGATCGAGAACAACCGCGCGCTGCCCGAGGACGAGGGTTCCGGCGCTCCGCTCGCCGACCGCGGCGCCGCATTCGGCATCCCCGGCGCGCAGGTCGACGGCATGTGCGTGCAATCGGTGCGCGAGGCCGGCGAAGGCGCCATTTTTCGCGCGCGCGAGGGCGGCGGCCCGACCATTCTGGAAATGCGGACCGAGCGTTTTCGCGGCCATTCGATGGCTGATCCGGGCAAATATCGCCGCAAGGGCGAGGAACGGCGCGGCCCGTCGTCCGACCCGCTCGACCGCCAGCGTGAAAAAATTCTCGCCCTCGGTCTTGCCGGGGAGGCCGATCTCAAATCCATCGACGCCGAAGTGCGCGCCCGCGTCGGCGAAGCGGCGGAATATGCGGCGCAATGCCCGGAACCCGATCCGGGCGCATTGGAAACGAATGTTCTGCTTTGACCTTTTGGGCGCCGCGCCGGCGACGGCGAGCGGCTGGAGACTTCGATGGCGACCCATGTGCTGATGCCGGCTCTTTCGCCCGAGATGAAATTCGGCAAATTGACGAAATGGCTCAAACGAGAGGGCGATTTCGTCGAGGCAGGCGATATTCTTGCCGAGATCGAGACCGAAAAGGCGACCATGGAGGTCGAGGCGGTCGAAACCGGAGTGCTGGAGCGGATTCTCACGCCGGAGGGAACCGACAATGTCGCCGTCGATTCGCCTATCGCGCTGATCGAACCGGCGGCGCCGGGTCCGGCTCCGGCCGCCGTTTCGGTTGAACCGCCCCTACCGGATGAACCGACGATACTTGCCAGGGTGCCGGCCGGGTCGCCGGTTCTTGCGCAGGCGCCGCAACCGCGCGACGCGACGCGCAAAATCACGGTGCGCGAGGCGCTGCGCGAAGCGCTGGCCGAGGAAATGCGTCGCGACCCCGATGTCTTCGTGCTCGGCGAGGAAGTCGGCGACGCCCAGGGCGCGTCCCGCGTCACCCATGGCCTGTTTCAGGAATTCGGCGCCCGCCGCGTCGTCGACACGCCCATCGCCGAACATGGCTTCGCCGGACTTGGCGTCGGCGCCGCCATGGCGGGCCTGAAGCCGGTGATCGAGTTCATGAGCTTCAATTTTGCCCTTCAGGCCGTGGACCACATTGTCAATTCGGCGGCCAAGACCTTGTACATGTCGGGCGGCGCGGTTCACTGCCCGATCGTCTTTCGCGGCCCCAATGGCGCGCGCGCGCGCGTCGGCGCCCAGCACGCCCAGGATTTTTCCGCCTGGTTCGCGCATATACCCGGCCTGAAGGTTGTCGCTCCCTATAGCGCGGCCGACGCCAAGGGCCTGCTCAAGGCGGCGATCCGCGACCCCAATCCCGTGATTTTTCTCGAACACGAACATTTGTACAGCCAGAGTTTTCCGGCCCCCGACGACCCCGACCATCTGGTCGAGATCGGTCTGGCCCGGGTTTGTCGCGCCGGCGGGGATGCGACCGTGATCGCTTTTTCGCACGGCGTCGGCCTGGCGCTCGCGGCGGCGGATATTCTGGCCGGCGAGGGGATCGAAGTGGAAGTCGTCGATTTGCGGACCCTGCGGCCGCTGGACATGCCGACGATTCTAAGGTCCGTGCGCAAGACCGGCCGCTGCGCGATCGTCGAGGAAGGCTGGCCGCAAGGGGGCGTGGGCGCCGAAATCTGCGCGCGGATCGTCGAGGAGGCGTTTGACGACCTCGACGCGCCGGTTCGGCGCGTCACCGGGAGGGACATTCCAATGCCCTACGCCGCCAATCTCGAAAAAATGGCCCTGCCGCAGACGGCGGATGTCGTCGCGACGGTCAGGGCGCTCTTATAGACGAAGGCGTGAGATGACTGAGACAACCAGGACGGTTCAACAAAAGCGGGAACTCGCCGCGCCTCCCGATGTCGAGGCCAATGGCGGCACGGAAATCCTGCGGCTGTTCATCACCGGCGAGTCCCTCTCGCTGACGGTGCAGCGCGGGTTCGCCAATCCGGAAGTCTGGGGGCAGGTGCTGGCCAGGCTCGCGCGGCATATCTCGACCGTCTACGACCGCGAAACGCCCATTGGCGAGGCCAGGGCACTGGCCGTGATCGTTGCGTCGTTCGATGCGGCGCTCAACCGCAAGGCTCTGGATCCCGGCGCGACGCAATAAGCGTTTTCGCGGCGGATGGGCGCCCCGAGCCCGCGCATGAGGCCAGCGGCGCGACGGGAGAGGGTCTGGCGACGTGCAAAATAACGACAGGGGGTGGAACAGGGCGATGGACAATCTCCAGCCTGCCGAAACCTTCCATGCGGATCGACTTCCAGGGCGCAGGCCGGTCTCGCCACGCGCGAGACGGCTGGCGCGCGAGGCCGGCTGCGATCTGGCCGGGGTCGCCGGCAGCGGTCCCCATGGCCGGATCGTCGAGCGCGACGTGCGGGCGGCGCTTGCGGTTTGGCCATCGCCGGCGGCTGCGCTTGACCTATCCGAAACCCTTTCGGCGCCGGCGGCGCCGCTTGAACTTCGCGAAACCCCCGGGGCGCCGACGGCGCCGCAGGCCCATCTCGAAACCGACTGCAATCTGGACGCGCTCGAAAAATGGCGCCGCCGGTTCGACGACTCCACGGGGGATGAGGCGGCGGCGAAAGTCTCGCTCGTCGATTGCGTGATCAAGGCCCTTGCCCTGGCGCTGCAACAGACCCCGCGCGCCAATATTCGCCGGGCCGGGCGCGTTTTCGCCCCGGCGGCTCACAGCGCCATCGCCATGGCCATGGCGGTTGAGGGCCGTCTCGCGACGCCGGCGCTGGCGGCGGCGGAAAGCCTGACGCTGACGGAAATCGCCGAGGCTCGGGAAAAATTCATGGCCGGCGGCTTTGCGCCGGCCCCGGCGGTCGCGGGCGGTTTCGCCGACGCCGGTCCCGCCGCCTCCTGTCTCGTCATCGATTTCGGCGATTTCGGCGTCAAGCGGGTGTTTCCCGTTCTCGTCGCGCCCTGGACGCTGGCGCTCGCCATCGGCGAGGCGCAGGAGCGTGTCGTCGTCGAGGACGGCGCGCCGGCGGTGGCGGCGATTTTGAGCGTCACCTTGACCATCGACCGCCGCGCCATGGACGAAATCGCCGGCGCCATGCTGCTCGACGCTTTCCGGCGGCTGATCGAAAATCCCCACGAATTGCTATTTTAAGCCAATTTTTCACCGACGGCGATCAACCGCCGTCGGCAGACGCCGCGTATAAGCATCGCGTCGCGCGGGGATTTCGCGCCTTCGCCCCGGACCGGCCCGCGAAGTTCGCGCCGCCGGGATCCGTTCGCCCGATTTGCGGCGACGCGCGGAAAGCTTTATGAAAAAGGTTCAACTTTTCGGGAAACGACCATGGCCGTGGTGATCGATCTGCTCAATGGCGACCAGCGCAAGATCGCCGACGAGTCGCGCCCGCGCCATCCCGAAAAGGCGCATCGGCCCGACCAGCCCATCGCGCGAAAACCCGACTGGATTCGGGTCAGGGCGCAGGGATCGGCCGGATGGGCGCAGACCAGCGCGATCGTCAAGGCCAACAAGCTTGTGACGGTCTGCGAGGAGGCCCGCTGCCCCAATATCGGCGAATGCTGGGAAAAGAAACACGCCACCTTCATGATCATGGGCGACACCTGCACCCGCGCCTGCGCCTTCTGCAACGTCAAGACCGGCCTGCCGGGGCCGCTCGACGCCGATGAACCCGCCCATATCGGCGAGGCTGTGGCCAAGCTCGGCCTGAGCCATGTAGTCGTCACCTCGGTCGACCGCGACGATCTCGACGATGGCGGCGCCGCGCATTTCGCCGCCGTGATCGCGGCGATCCGCGCGGCGAGCCCTGCGACCACGGTGGAAATCCTGACGCCCGACTTCTTGCGCAAGGCCGGCGCGCTGGAGCGCGTGGTCGCGGCAAAGCCCGATGTGTTCAACCATAATCTCGAAACCGTGCCGTCGAAATATTTGACGGTGCGGCCCGGCGCCCGCTATTTTCACAGCTTGCGGCTGTTGCAGAAGGTCAAGGAACTGGACGGCGAGATCTTCACCAAATCGGGAATCATGGTCGGGCTCGGCGAGGAGCGCAACGAGGTGCTGCAATTGATGGACGATCTGCGCTCGGCGGAAGTCGATTTCCTCACCATCGGCCAATATTTGCAGCCGACCCGCAAACACCATCCGGTCGAGGCCTTCATCCCGCCCGAAACCTTCAGAGCCTATGAGGCGATCGCCTACGCCAAGGGCTTTGCGCTGGTCTCGGCCTCGCCGCTGACGCGCTCGTCGCATCACGCCGGCGAGGATTTCGAACGCCTGCGCGCCAAACGGCGCGGCGCGCGGGTTTGAGCGGCGCATGCCGAGCTTTCGCACCAGCCATATCGTCCCGCATACGACGCAGCAGATGTTCGATCTGGTGGCGGATATGGAGTCCTACCCGCAATTCGTGCCGCTGTGCAAATCCGTGCGCAACCGCCGGCGCTTCATCGGGCAGGGCGGCAAAGAGACGGTAATCAGCCAGATGGAGGTCGGCTACAAGGCGATCCGCGAGACCTTCACCACCCGCGTGGTGCTCGATCCACAGGCGGGCCGAATCGCCGTGGAATATGTCGACGGTCCCTTCAGCCATCTCGAAAACAGCTGGGTCTTCACCGAAACCGGCGAGGGCCAGTGCCGCGTCGATTTCTTCATCGCCTATGAATTTCGCAGCCGCGCCCTGGCGACGCTGATGGGAAGCATGTTCGACGCCGCCTTCCGCAAATTCGCCTCGGCCTTCGAGGAACGCGCCGACGTGGTGTTCCGCACCGGGTGAGCCGGCGCTCTCGAATCATGATGGCCGTTAATTTTCGACCGTGACGGTCGCCCCGAAAACCTCTTCAAACGCCCGGCGCAGCGCCACATCGGCGTCTTCCATCGTCACCGGCAGGCCGAGATCGACGAGGCTGGTGACGCCCAGATGGTCGTCCCTGACGCCGCAGGGCACGATGCCCGAAAAATGCGACAGATCCGGCTCGACATTGAGCGCAATGCCGTGGAACGACACCCAGCGCCGCATCCGCACGCCGATGGCGGCGATCTTGTCCTCCGCCGGTTCGTTGTTTCGCCCCGGTTTTCGGTCGGGCCGGGCCACCCAGACGCCGACGCGTTCCTCGCGGGTTTCGCCCTTGACGTTGAACAGCGCCAGCGTGGCGACGATCCAGGCCTCCAGCGCCGCGACGAAGGCGCGGACGTCCTTCCGGCGGCGGCTGAGATCGAGCATGACGTAAGCCACGCGCTGGCCGGGGCCGTGATAGGTGAATTGCCCGCCGCGCCCGGACCCATGCACCGGAAAGCGCGAATCGAGGAGGTCTTTCGCCCTGGCCGAAGTCCCGGCGGTATAAAGCGGCGGATGCTCGACCAGCCAGACCAGCTCGTCGGCGCGCCCCTCGGCGATCCCGGCGACGCGCGCCTCCATGAAGGCGACGGAATCGGGATAGGGCGTGAATCCTTCGGCGATGAGCCATTCCACCGGCGCCGCGCCGGGCGCGGGGAGAAAGGAGACGGAGAGGCTGGCGCGCGGGTCGGTCATGGGCGGCAACGGATTCCAGCGAGGCGCGGACTCCCTTCTCCCCTTGCGGGAGAAGGTGGATCGCCGCCCTTTGGCGGCGAGACGGATGAGGGGTTGGCGCCGCAATATGCTTCGGCGGACGTTGCGCGGCGAAAACCCCTCATCCGGCGCCATAGCCCGTCGAAAGACGGGCGTCTTTCGACGCCCTATGCCGCCACCTTCTCCCGCAAGGGGAGAAGGGAGAAGCCGCGTGTGCGCCGACTGCCCTGTGAACTCCGGCCGCGCCCCATCACCCCCGCGCCTTCCACTTGATCGAACAGCCGATGGACGGCGTCTGGTCGGCGACGACCGCGTTGGTCGCGGCGATTTCCCGCATCGCCTCCACCAGCTCGCGCCGCGCGCCGGCCGGGGG
>NZ_CAIUXT010000246.1 GCF_903903185.1 uncultured Rhodoblastus sp. | reverse complement strand
CGATGGCGGGATGGGTGTCGTTGAGCTGGATCGCGTTTTTTTCCGCCAGCGTCTCGATGTCGCCATGCTGCTTGAGATGGCGGCGAATCAGATCCTGCAACGAGGCCGAGGCGAAGAAATATTCCTGGCGCAGCCGCAATTCCTGCCCCGCCGGGGTCGAATCGCTGGGATAGAGCACTTTGGAAATGGATTCGGCGCGTACCCGGTCGGCGAGCGCGCCGACATAATCGCCGGCGTTGAATGCGTCGAGCCGCAGCGGATCGGCGGTGCGCGCCGACCAAAGCCGCAGCGTGTTGACGTGGACGCCGCGCCAGCCGACCACCGGCGTGTCATAGGCGACCGCCTCGACGGTTTCCGATGGCCGCCAGATCTGCGCCGGCGCGCCATGGGCGCGCGGCGCGCTATCGACCACGCCGCCGAAACCGATGGGGTAGTTGACCTCGGGACGCGAAAATTCCCACGGGTTGCCGTAATCGAGCCAATCCTCGGGATATTCGTGCTGCCAGCCGTCGCTGATGGTCTGGCGGAACAGGCCGTGGTCGTAGCGAATGCCATAGCCATGGGCGGCGATCGACAGGGTGGCCATGCTTTCCATGAAACAGGCGGCGAGGCGGCCCAGACCGCCATTGCCGAGCGCCGCATCGGGCTCGACGTTGCGCAGCTTGTCGAGGTCGATGTCGAGCCCTGTCAGAGCAGCGCGCATCGGTTCGAGCAGGCCGGTATTGCTCAACGAATCGATGAGCAGGCGGCCGATCAGGAATTCCAGCGACAGGTAATAGACCCGGCGGCGATTGTCGCGGTAATTGCCGCGCACCGAAGTCAGCCAATGGTCGACGATCCGGTCGCGGGCGACCAGCGCCACCGCCATGAACCAGTCGCGCTCGGAGGCCGCGTTGCGGTCCTTGCCGACGCTGTACATCAGCTTTTCCAGCACCGCCTCACGCAGGTGGGCGACAAGATCGCCGTTTTCGCCCTCGGAGACGGCGTTTTCAGGCGCCAGTTCAAGGGTAACGGCGGACCCGGAGGGAGTAAGTTCGTTCATTTTCGCTCATTCCCTTGTTTTTTTCGCGCACGTGTCTAGTCCCGATCGGGCTAGCTGGCGACCAGTTTGTCTCTTTCCGGCGGCTCTGGCAAATCCTCTTCTCCAGCCTGCCTCGATTGGGCCCGCCAGACCGCGATGCAGATCGCGGCGACGGGAATGCCGATGCAGGAAGTGGCGACGAAAAAAGCCGGATAACCGAAAGCGGCGACGGCGAATCCGGAAAAGCCGCCAAGCAGCTTTCCCGGCAGCGCATAGAGCGACGACAGCAGCGCATATTGCGCGGCGGCGTAAAGTGGCGAAGTCAGCGATGACATGAAGGCGATCAGCGCGGTGCCGGCGAAGCCGCCGGCGAAATTCTCGACACAGATCGAAAGCGTCAACACCCGCAGGTCCTGTCCGACCGCGGCCAGCAAGGCCAGGCTCAGATGCGAGGCGCTGGCGGCGACGCCGCCGATCAGCAGCGATGGCATCAGGCCGAAGCGGGCGATGGCGAGGCCGCCGACGAAAATCCCGCCCAGTCCGACCCAGAAGCCGAACAGTTTGGTGACCGTGGCGATGTCGGCCTTGGAAAAGCCGAGGTCGATATAAAGCGGATTGGCCATCACGCCGGAGACGAAATCGGGCAGGCGATAGATCGCCAGCAGGGCGAGGAACAGCAGCGCCAGACGCCCGTGGCGCCGGAACAGATCGTTGAGCGGGTCGGCATAGGCTTCGCGAAAGCTCTTGCGCTTGCCGGGCGCGGACTCGACATGGGCGGCGGGTTCGGGCGCGAGCAGGCTGGCGACGATCCCGACGCCCATCGTCAGCGCCATGCACAGATAGGCGGCGCGCCAACTGAAGAATTGCGCAAGATAGAGCGCCCCGGCGCCGGCGCAGAGAATGGCGAACTTGTAGCCGACCTGACTGGCCGCCGACATTTCGCCCTGCCGCTCGGGCGGCGCGACGGCGATGCGCCAGCCGTCGATCACCACATCCTGGGTCGCGGCGCAAAAACCGAGCAGAAAAGCGAAGCCTATGGTCCACAACAGGTTATGCGCCGGGTCGCCGAAGGCGAGGCCGACCAGGCAGGCGGCGATCCCGAGCTGGGTCAGGATCATCCAGCCTCGCCTGCGTCCGAGCCTTCGCCCGAGCAGCGGCGCGTTATATTGATCGAGCAGCGGCGCCCAGAGGAATTTGAACGAATAGGCGAGCGCCACCCAACTCATCAGGCCGATATGCTCTTTGGCGACGCCGGCTTCGCGCAGCCAGGCCGATTGGGTCGAAAACACCAGCAGGAAGGGCAGGCCGGACGAAAAGCCGAGCGCCAGCATCAAGGCCAGCCGCTTGTCGGAGAAAACACGGGTCAGGAATCCGGGCTGCGATTCGGCCTGCATGGTTTCGCTTATGTCGGCGCCTCATTCGGCGATTGATCGGAGCGGCCGCCAGAAGAAAATTTCAGGCGCCAATTTCATGCGCCAATTCCTGCGCCATTCCAAAGCGCCGTTGACCGCGCTGCTTCGCATTATGGCATGGACGCCCGGCAAAAGCGAAAGCGCGCGCCCGCTTTTTTCCATCGTATTACTGGAATTATCGGAACTTGTGATAGTATTTTAGTCGAGTTTGGCGAATCGCCGCGGGACGGAAAACATGCTGACCAACAAGGGGAAATACGGGTTGAAGGCGATGGTCCATCTGGCCGGTCTGGCGCCGGGTGAACTGGCCCAGGTGCAGGAAATGGCCGACAGCAATGCGATCCCGAAGAAGTTTCTCGACCAGATCCTCTCGGAATTGCGCAATTCCGGTCTGGTTTTCTCGAAAAAAGGCAAGGGCGGCGGCTATGCGCTGGCCCGTTTGCCGACCGAAATCAGCGTCGGCCAGATCGTGCGCGTGCTCGACGGGCCGCTGGCCCCGATCCAATGCGCCAGCGTCACCGCCTATCGCCCCTGCGACGATTGCAGCGATGAAAGATTCTGCGCGGTGCGGCTGATGATGGTCAAGGCGCGCAACGCCATCGCCTCGGTGCTCGACAGCCACACGCTTGCCGACATGCGCGCGCTCGGCGCGCCGGCCGATGCGGAGACGTTTCACATCTGATCCGGCCCGATCTCGGGCAGCAGCCGCCGGGCGATCTTGCCGTTTTTGGTGCGCGGCAGGCTGTTGAGAAAGACATAATTTTTAGGGTTCTTGTAACCCGCCAGATGCTGCGCGCAATGGGCGGCCAAAACCGCATCGTCTGCCTTGGCGCCCGGCGCCAGCACGACGAAAGCGCAGATCACCGAGACATCCGCGCGCACTTTGCGCTCCGCCACGGCGACATCGGCGACGCCCGGCGCGTGGGCCAGCGCGGCTTCGACCTCCGCCGGCGAGACCCGATAGCCCTGCGCGTTCATCAGGTCGTCGCGGCGGCCATGCAGCCAGAAATAGCCTTCCGCGTCCATTTCGGCGACATCGCCGCCGATAAACCAGTCGCCGCGATAAACTTCCCGCTCGGCTTCGGGACGGTTCCAATACCTTAGCATCAGTCCGGTGTCTGAAGCGTGGACGGCGATCAGGCCGCTCTCATTGGCCGGCAGCGGCGTCTCCCCCTCCTCCAGCGGCAGAATGGCGACACGCCGGCCCGGCTGGGCCTTGCCCGGCGAACCCGGGCGCACGGGAATGGTGGGGCCGCTCGAAATATAGGTCGAGACCTCGCTCATCCCGAGCGCTTCATAGAGCGGCTTGCCGGTCCGCTCGATGAATGTTTCGCGCAAAGCCGGGGCCAGCGCCTCGCCGGCGGTCAGGCCGTGGCGCAGGCTGGCGAAATTTGCGGCGGTGCAGGAGGGCTCGCGCAGCATCTGGCGATAGACCCCGGGCACGGCGGCGAAAATCGTCGCGCCATGGCGCGCGATCAGGCGCGGCCACAGGCCGGGATCGGGCGGGCCGTTCCACAGGACCGCCGTGGCGCCTCTGGCGAAAGGGTCCATCAGGCCGACGCCGAGCGTATAGGTCCAGTTGAAGGCGCCGGCGTGCAGCAGCACGTCGCTCTCGCCAAGGCCCAGCCAATGGTCGAGCATCGGGGCGCGGCCGAGAATGACGCGGTGGGCGTGCAGCACGCCCTTGGGCCGGCTGGCGGTCCCCGAAGTATAGATCAGATAGGCGGGATTTTCGCGCGAGGTCGCCGCGTAGGGCAGGGGATCGAAAGCGGCGAGCCGCGATAGCTCGTCATTGTCGATGACCCGCGCCCCTGCCGCGACCGCGAGGCCCTGCGAGCAGACGATGGCCGAGGCCCCGGAATCGGCGAGAAGGAAGTCCACTTCCTCGTCTGTCAGTTGCGCGGAGGCCGGCAATGCCACCAGTCCGGCGGCGATGCAGGCGAAAAAGCTCAAGATATAGTCGAGATCATTGCCGCGGCGGATCATCATCCGCGATCCCTCAGGAAAACCAAGGCTGGAAAAACCGGCGGCGAGGCGGCGCACCGCGAGGTCGAGTTCGCCATAGGTCAGGCTTTGGTCGCCCGAGGGCCCGGCCAGAATCAGCGCGGTCCTGGACGGCCGGCGCGCGGCGTTTTCCGCCAGGCAGAAGGCGGCGAGATTGAAGCGGTCGTCGGGGAGGGTCATGACGCGACCAGATCAAACCTTCATGCTGTTGTCACCTGATTTTCATAGTGAGGCGGAGCGCCGAGTCGCCAAGCAAGAAAGGAAGGCCCATGCCCCCGTCCATTTCTCCCTCCGTGTCCCGGTCGACGACCAGGGCCGATAGCCTGAACGCCCGCACGACCTATGAGCGTATCGCCTTCCTTTATGACTTTCTCGACGCTCCCTATGAAATCGCCTGGAAGCGCCCGTTGCGCCGCCGCGTTTTCGAAGGTTTGCAAGGCGCGATTCTCGACGCCGGCGTCGGCACGGGCTGCAATTTCGCGGCCTATCCGCCGGGCGTCAAGGCGTCGGGCTGCGACGCCAGCTCCGCCATGCTGGAGCGGGCGCGCGCGCGCGCCGCAAAATACGCGCAGCCGGTGGAATTGCGCTGCTCCGACCTGACCCGGCTCGACTGGCCGGACGATACGTTCGATGGGATTGTCGCGACTTTCGTCTTCGCCTGTATCGAGGATCACGAACAGGCGGCGGCTCTGTCGGAACTGCGCCGGGTGTGCAAGCCGAACGGCGAAATTCGCATCGTCGATTACCGCCTGTCGCCACGCCGGCTGGTGCGCACGCGCCAGAAGTTGATGTCGGCCTGGCTGAACGGGACTTTCGCCGCTACCTACACGCCGAAGACCGAGGATTATTTCGACGCGGCCGGCCTCGACGTCATCGACGAGACCTTTATTCGCAGCGATGTGCTGAAAATGATCCGCCTGCGTCCGCGGGGTTGAAATTCGGGCATTCTGGCAAAACCAACGCCGTCGTTGCGTGAAGCGGAGCGACGCGGCGATCCGGTCGCCTCGTCTTGCATCCACTGGTTTGTTTCGCTTCGCTCGCAATGACGGTTTTTTGGTTGAATAGATCTTGCAGAAAAAGGGCGGCCACGAGGCCGCCCCTCATTTTTGAACTTCGCTTTCCGCTCAGAACAAATGGCGGAAGATCCAGTAGAGCGATCCCGAAAGCAACATCGCGACCGGCAGGGTCAGAATCCAGGCCAGGGCCAGATTGCGAATGGTCGCCATTTGCAGGCCCGAACCATTGGCCGCCATGGTTCCGGCGACGCCGGACGACAGGACCTGTGTGGTCGAGACCGGCAGGCCGAAATTGTCGGCGGCGCCGATCGTCGCCATGGCCACAAGTTCCGCCGAAGCGCCCTGGGCATAGGTCAGATGGGTCTTGCCGATCTTTTCGCCGACGGTGACGACAATGCGCTTCCAGCCGACCATCGTGCCAAGTCCCAGCGCGAGGGCGACGACGATCTTCACCCACAGCGGAATGAACTTGGTCGCCTGATCGAGCGCGCTTTTATAGGCCTTGAGAGCGGCGACGTCGGAGGCCGAAAGTTCGGCCTCCTTGTCCTTGAGCAGGAAGCGGATGGCCTCGGAGGCCAGATACATGTCGTTTCTGGTGTTGCCGACATTTTCCAGCGGCACCTTGGCGATCGAGCCGTGGCTCGCCACTTGCTGGCCGATGTCCGCGATCAGCGCCGCCAGTGAGGGGAAGGTGCCTCCGGTGATCTCATGGCGCGAAATATAGGCGGTGACGGCGGGGCGCGGGTCGCCGATGATATTATAGCCAGCGGCCTTGGAAGCCACCACGTTCGAGGCCGCGACCGAGGCCTTGGTGAACTGGGCGATATGGCTTTCCGGCAGCGAGCGGTTGAGGGCGTAGGCGGTGGGGACCGTGCCGATCAAAATCAGCATGATCAGGCCCATGCCCTTCTGGCCGTCGTTCGAGCCATGGGCGAAGGAAACGCCGGTGCAGGTGAAGATCAAAAGGATGCGGATCCACAATGGCGGCTTGCCGTCGCCGGTCGGGGCGGCGTAGAGCTCGGGCTTGCGGATCAGGCGTTTCATCAACAAAAGCAGGCCGAAGGCGCTGATGAAGCCGACCAGCGGCGACAGCAGCAGCGCATAGCCGATTTCGGTCGCCTTGCCCCAATCGACGCCCGAAGTTCCATCGCGGCCGCGCATCAGCGCGTTGGTGACGCCGACGCCGATGATCGAACCGATCAGGGTATGCGACGAGGAGGCCGGCAGGCCGAGCGCCCAGGTGCCGAGGTTCCAGATGATGGCGGCGATGAGCAAAGCGAAGACCATGGCGAAGCCGGCGTCGGAGCCGACCTGCAGGATCAGTTCGACCGGCAGCAGCGAGATGATGCCGAAGGCGACGGCGCCGCTCGAGGTCAGAACGCCGAGGAAGTTGAAGAAGCCCGACCACATCACGGCGTAATTCGCGGGCAGGGAATGGGTGTAGATGACGGTGGCGACCGCATTGGCGGTGTCATGGAAGCCGTTGACGAATTCGAAACCGAGCGCGATCAGCAAGGCGAGGCCCAGCAGCAGGAAGGGCCAGAAGGTGACGTCGGCGATCTTGGCGCCGAGATCGGACTGGATCGACCAGCCGGCATAGAGCAGGCCGGCCACGCCGACGGCGACGAGGATCCAGATCTTCTTGGGGTCGTCGGGATGGTCGAGATTGGGCCGGGCGACTTTCGGCTCGTCTTGCTGCAAATCTTGCGTTGGTGACGCAATGGTCATGGGGCGGTGTCCTTCCAGGATGGATCAGCCGCCGAATATGGTCACGCAGATTACAGCAAGATGACAACCTGCCGCTTGGGAGGGCCAAAAAGCGAGTCGCCCATTGCAAAATCGGCGAATCGCCT
>NZ_CAIUXT010000245.1 GCF_903903185.1 uncultured Rhodoblastus sp. | reverse complement strand
TCATTGGTGCGCAGCAATTCGATCATCGGCGGCGGGTTTCATCCTGGAGGGCGGGTTTCATCGTAGAAGGATGGATTAGTCCTGACAATGCGCGCAGACGCTTGCTCCCTTGGGGACGAAGCCCTATGGTCGCGCGCGAAAACCAAAGAGGATGTCGCCTTGGGCCTGGTCATACCTTTCGACGACAAAGCCAGCGATCCCGGCCTGGAGGCGCTCGTCGCCCTGGTCGCCGCCGATATGAACCGCGTCAACCAGACCATTCTGGCCCGCACCGGTTCGGATGTCGCGATGATTCCGGAAGTCGCCACCCACCTGATTTCGTCGGGCGGCAAGCGGCTCCGACCGATGCTGACGCTGGCGACGGCGGCCCTGTGCGGCTATCAGGGCGAGGGCCATGTCAAGCTCGCGGCGGCGGTGGAGTTCATGCACACCGCGACGCTGCTGCACGACGACGTGGTCGATCAGAGCGAGATGCGGCGCGGCAAGCTCGCGGCGCGCCTGTTGTGGGGCAACGAGGCCTCGGTGCTGGTCGGCGACTTTCTGCTCGGCCAGGCCTTCCGCATGATGGTGGAAGTCGGCTCGCTCGCCTGTCTCGACGTGTTGTCGGTCGCCGCGACCGTGATCGCGGAAGGCGAGGTGATGCAGCTTTCCGCCGCCAAGGACACCGAGACCACGGAAGACGCCTATCTCGCGGTGATTCGCGGCAAGACGGCGGAGCTTTTCGCCGCCGCCGCCGAAGTCGGCCCTATCGTCGCCAACCGCCCCAAGGCCGAAGTCGCGGCCTGCCGCGCCTATGGCATGAATCTCGGCGTCGCCTTCCAGCTCATCGACGATGCGCTCGATTATGGCGGCCAGGCCGCCAAGCTCGGCAAGAATGTCGGCGACGATTTCCGCGAGGGCAAGATCACCCTGCCGGTGGTGTTGTCGTTCCGGCGCGGCAACGAGACGGAGCGGGCTTTCTGGAAGCGCGTGCTCGAAAAGGGCGACATCGCCGAAGGCGACCTCGAAACCGCATTGGCGACGATGAAAAAGCACCGCGCGCTGGAGGACACCGTCGAACGGGCGCGCCATTATGGCTCGATGGCCCGCGACGCGCTGGAGCTTTTCCCCGATTCGGCCCCGCGCAGGGCGTTGCTGGAAGCGGTCGATTTCTGCATTGGCCGCGCGCACTGAAGACTTTGATAGTGGTCCGGGGTGTTCAATCGCCGCGAGACTCCCATTTGGAAAGCTGACAAAGCCGCCACATCGGAGCGGGACTTTGGCCGAGAGCGAAATCGAAGTCGTTCGCGCCCTTCTGGGTTCGAAGCCCCGCCCGGTCGGCTGGGAAGAAAGGCGGGCGCGTCTCGACGAGGTCGGCGCCGTCTGGCCGGTCGCCGGCGACGTCCGGTTGGAAAAGGTCGACATCGGCGGGATTCCCGCTGAATTTTCGAGCGTCGCCGGCGCCGATTGCTCGGGCGTCCTGCTGTTTTTCCACGGCGGCGGCTATTGCTCGGGCTCGATTCTCAGCCATCGCCGCATGGTCTCGGAGGCCAGTCGCGCCTGCGGCCTGCGCACGCTGGCGGTGGGCTACAGGCTGGCGCCGGAGCATCCCTTTCCGGCGGCCTTCGAGGATGCGATTGCGGCATGGTCGTTCTTGCGCCAACAGGGGATCGTGGCAAAAAAAATCGTCGTCGGCGGCGACAGCGCCGGCGGCGGCCTGACTTTGGCGCTGCTCCAGCATCTGCGCGACGCGGGCGAAGCGGCGCCGGCTTGCGCCTGGCTGGCGTCGCCCTGGACCGACCTCACCATGTCGGGCGACGCCATGGCCAGCAAGGACGCGGTCGATCCGCTGATTCACAAGGCCTATCTGGAAGAATTGGCGCAGGCCTATGTTCCGGCCGGATTCGATCGCAAGGATCCGCGAATTTCGCCGCTGTTCGCCGACCTGCGCGGGCTGGCGCCGCTGTTGATCCAGGTCGGCTCCGACGAGACGCTGTTGTCGGATTCCACGCGTCTGGCGGCGGCGGCCGGCGCGGCGGAAAACGCGGTGACGCTCGAAATCTGGCCGAGGATGATCCACGCCTGGCCGCTCTGGAACGCGCGTCTCGAACCCGGACGCCGGGCGCTGGCCCATGTCGGAGATTTTGCGCGGCGCTGGCTGGAGTAAGTTCACTTCTGGCCTCGCCGGCTCTGGCGCGCCGCGATCGCGACTTCCCCTCAGATTTCCGACGCCCGCAAAATCGCGTCGTCGAGTTCGCGCGAAAAATTTGCCGGCCCGGCGACCGCCGCGGTATCCTTCGCCATGGTCTCCGGCGAGGCCGGCTCGGCTTCGTCCTGCAATTGCCGCCGCCACAGCGCGGCATAGGCGCCGTCTTGCGCCAGCAGCCTTTGGTGATCGCCGCGCTCGACGACGCGGCCCTTGTCGAGCACCAGGATTTCATCGGCATTGACTACGGTCGACAGCCGATGGGCGATGACGATGGTGGTTCGCCCCTTTGAGGCCGTCTCCAGCGCGCCCTGGATTTCGCGCTCGGTCAGGGTGTCGAGGGCGCTGGTGGCCTCATCCAGCACCAGAATCGGCGGCGCCTTCAAAAAGGTGCGGGCCATGGCGACGCGCTGTTTCTCGCCGCCGGACAGTTTTAGTCCGCGCTCGCCGACTTGCGCGTCATAGCCGCCCGGCGCGCTTTCGATGAACCGGTCGATCTGCGCCAGTTCCGCCGCCGCGCGCATTTCCCCTTCGCTCGCCTCGGGGCGGCCATAAAGGATATTGTAGCGGATGGCGTCGTTGAACAGCACATTGTCCTGCGGCGCCATGCCGAGCGAGGCGCGTAGCGAGGCCAGCGTGACCTTGGCGATGTCCTGCCCGTCGATGGTGATGCGCCCCTGCTGCGGATCGAAAAAGCGGAAGATCAGGCGGGAAATCGTCGATTTGCCGGCGCCCGAAGCGCCGACGATGGCCAATGTCTTGCCGGCGGGAACCTCGAAATCGACGCCGCGTAAAATCTCCCGCGCCGGGTCGTAATGGAAATGCACGTTTTCGAACCGCAACTCGCCTCCCTTGACAACCAGCGCGGGCGCATTGGGCGCCTCGACAATTTCATTGGGCTGGTGCAGCAGTTCGAACATCATGCCAATGTCGATCAGCGCCTGTTTCAACTCGCGGTAGAGCATGCCCATGAAATTGAGCGGCTGGTAGAGCTGGATCAGCATGGTGTTGAGCATGACGAAATCGCCGATGGTGTTGCGCCCCGCCTTGATGCCGGAAACGCAAAGGACCATCATCAGGGCCATGCCGATGGAGAAGATCAGCGCCTGGCCGAAATTGAGCACGGCGAGCGAGACATAGCTCTTGACGCTGTTGCGCTCGTAACGCGCCATCGAGCGGTCGTAGCGTTCGGTCTCGCGCTGTTCCGCGCCGAAATATTTGACCGTCTCGTAATTGAGCAGCGAATCGATGGCCTTGGCGTTCGCGTCGGAATCGCTGTCGTTCATCGAGCGGCGGATGCCGCTGCGCCAATTGGTGGCGAAGGCGTTGTAGACGAGATAGGCGGCGATTGTCGCCACCGTGATCGCGGCGTAGCGCCAGTCGAAATGAAACAGCATCACCGCCAGGATCAGGATAAATTCCAGCGCCGTGGGCAAGGCGTTAAGCATCGTCATGCGCGAAAAGGTCTCGATGGCGTTGCGGCCGCGCTCCAGCACGCGGGTCAACGCTCCGGTCTTGCGTTCGAGATGGAAACGCATCGACAGGCCATGCACATGGCCGAACACATCGACGGCGAGCCGGCGCACCGCATTCATCGCCACGGCGGCGAACAGCGCGTCGCGCGCCTGGGTCAGGGCGGCCATGACCACGCGCAGCGCAGCATAGAGCAAGGTCAGCGCCGCCGGCCCGGCAAACAGCGCCGTTGTCGCGCCGCCGCCGCTCTGGATCGCCGCCAGCGCGTCGGTCGCCCATTTGAAGGCGAAGGGAATGGCGATGGTCGCCAGCTTGGCGACTACGAGCAACGCGCCGGAGGCGAAGATGCGCCGGCGCAGATCGGCGCGCTGGCCCGGCCAGATATAGGGCCATAGTTGCGCCAGCGCCGCCCAGAGTTGGACCTGGCGCGGCTCGGAGGGGGAAGGAGCGTCCAAAGGGCTGGCGCCTTTATTGTTGGATTTCTGTTGCGGTGACCGTCCTGGCGATCATATAGGCGGCGCGCGCCTCCGGCGCCAATCGCGCGACGCTTCAGGCGACGATCCGGCGCCGAAGATCCGTCAACCCGGCGCGGCAAAAGTCGAACAGCCGCTGGGTCGCCGCCGCCGCGATGAATTTGCGGTCAAGCGCCGGCTTTTCGACGAGATGCCAGGAAATGACGGCCAGGGTCAAGGTTATCAGCGACGCATAGACATTCATCCGGTTGACCGAAATGCCGGGGATCAGCGCGGCAAGGCTTTGCTGTACCGGGAAGGCGTAGATGTAAACGCCGTAGGAATAATCGCCGAGGCGATTGAACTTGCGGATGAAGCCGCCGAAAAGATAGGCCAGACTCAGCGTCATCGGCCCGAGGACCATGAGATAGACGATGAAGAAAGCCTGCCGGTTAAGGGCCGCAAGGCAGAGCGCGCCGAACATCAGCGCCAGTCGCCCGCGCGACAAGGCGATGCGGTCGCGCCAGACATAAAGCGACGAGCCGGCGAAAAACTCGGCGATGCCGATCTGGCCGTCGTTCCTCAGGTCGTGAAGATTGAAGGTGGCGAAGGCGATGGCCATCAGCGCCAGCGTCGCCAACGGAAATCCGATACGGAACGCCGCAGGGCGCCAGGAGGGTTTGAGCACGAACAACATCCAGGCGCCGGCCAGATATTCGTACATCCGCCATTCGATCGGCATGGTCCACAGCGAGCCGTTCACCGCGATCGGGTAGGGGTTGGTCTCGAACGCCCCGGGCAGCTGGTAACGTATGCCATTGACCAGCGTGGCGCAGCGCCGGACAAATTCATGGGTCATTTGCGAGGAAAAAAATTCGCCGGCCGGCAAGGTGGTGATGAACAGCCCGATGAACACGACGGTCACCAGCAGCATGAGCCAGAGCGCGGGAAAGATGCGCATGAAGCGCGCCCAGGCGAAGTCGATGATGTTGTCGCGCGAAACAAGGCTGCCGGTGATGAAAAATCCGCTGGTGAAAAAGAAGATATGGACGGCGATCGCGCCGGTCTTGAAGCCGAGCGGCGTCAGGAAATCGTAATATGGCTCGGTCGTCGCCAGCGAATGGCTGTGCGCGAACAGCACGGTGAAGGCCGCAAGGATGCGGATCAGGAAGAAGTTATTGTCCCGGCCCTGAACCTGTCCCAGTAAAATCATCTCTCGTCGGCCCCGCTGAACGAAAGGAGGGTGTCATAGAGGCAAAGGGGGCGCGGGACAAGTCGCGACCGTTAACGCTCCGCCTTTCATCGATCGTGCAGGGTAGGCTTTTCCGCCAACGCCGGGACCGGATAGGCGCGGGGTTTGCGCCGCCCGAACTCCCCCTTGAACGCCGCGTGGAAAATTTTCAGCGCCTCGTCCCCGTCGGTGGCGGTGATGAAGCGCGGCGGTGTGACGGGTAGGCCCTCGCGGTCGAAACAGGCGACCCAATACAACATGAGATGTTTCGGATTCGTCGCCCAGGCGTCCCGCAACAGGTCGCCGGCGTCGCAAATCGCGTCCTGAAGCTCGATCAGCGCCGCGCGGTCCGGCACCGGCGCGGCATCCACTGCTTCGGCCCAGATGGCGAGGCTCGCCGCCTGATAGAGGTCGCCCGATAATTTGCGCGCCCGCGCCAGCGGCGCGGTCAGGGCGATCCGGCCAGAGGGTCGTTTGCCGGCGGACTTCCTGTCAACGGCGCTGCTGGCGAGCGCGCTTTTGGCGCGGCCCGCCGATTTGGCTGCGGGCGCTCCGGTCTTGTTTTTTGCGGCGGCCCCTTTCGTGGCGGCGGTCCGCTTCTTGGAGAGGCCCCTATTTGCGATACTCCCTGGCGTTTTGGCCGGCGCGGCCGGGGCGTTTTGCAGCCGGCGGACTTTGCTTTTCTTGGCCATGAAGCGACGAAGTCTCCGGAGGAATTTTTGGGCGGAATCAGACCCGCACCATCGACTTTACATGTTCGGCGGCCATTGTGGACCGGAAATTTTCAAGACGCCGGGAGGCTTGTTCGCGGCGGATTTGGGCAATCCCGCAACGGCGGACGGTCGGGGTCCGGTCTTGCCGGGCGGGCCAGTTCTGCGTTGAGCGCGCGCCCGACCCGCGACCATTCGCGGCGCAACGCGTCGAGGAAATCGGCGCCGTGGAGCGCGATGCGCGCAGGCTCGGCGCCGCGCCACGTCCGGCACAGCCGGGCGAGGCCGGCGGCGCCGATATTGCCGGCGCTCGAATCGAGGGCGTGGGCTTCATGCTGGAAAGCGTCGAAATCGCCGATTTCGAGGGCGCGCGTCAATCTTTCGACGATTTGCGCGCCCTCGCCGAGGAATTTCAGGATCACATCGCGCAGGAAAGCCCCGCCGCCCAGCGCGGCCAGCGCCGCCAGCGCCGCAGGATCGAGGACTTCGCTCAAGGCGTCGGGCGGTCGCGGCGAGGATCGGCTGTCGCCGTCGCGCCCCGCCGGGTTGCGCTCCCGGTAATTGCGCTCCCAAGGCCTTCCCTCCCAAGGCCTTCCCTCCCAAGGCTTTCCCTCCCGAGACTTGCGCGCCGCACGCTGGTTGCGTTGCGCGGCGGCGGGCGTCCGGCAGGCTTCGGCCACCGCGTCGAGCAGGGCTTCCGGCGTGATCGGTTTGGTGAGGACGCAGACCATCCCCGCCCGTTCGCATTGTTCGCGCCGCGCCATATCCGCGTCGGCGGTAAGCGCGACAATCGGCGCGCGCGCCTGCGGCGGCAGCGCCAGTCGATAAAGTCGCGCCGCCTCGACGCCGCTGATGCCCGGCAAGTTGACATCGAGTAGAATTACGTCGAAAGCGCCCTCGAACATGGCTTCAAGCGCGGTTTCGCCATCGGTGACGACGGTCGTCGCATGGCCGGCGCGGGTCAGAATCTTGTCCAGCACCATCAGGTTGACGCCATTATCCTCCGCCAGCAGGATTTTGCGCGCCTCGCGCGGTGGGGCGCGCCGCCGCCCGTCTTCCGGCGGCGCGTCGCCCTGTCCGGCGGCCAGAACTTTCATGCGGGCCGCCAGATCGCGTCCGCGCGCCCGGCTGCCGGGGTCGTCGTCGCGGGCGAGCGCGGCATAAGCGAAACGTCGCGCCACCGCCAGAGCATCGACGGAGCCTTTCGTTACGAGGCAGACTGGCTCGCCTGCTTGCGCGCCGTCGAACGGCGGCCGCCCGCGCGACCCGGTCTGCCATGTGAACAAGTGGCCGGCGAGTTCCTGGACGACTTCCCGGGCGCGCCCATCATTGCATTTCCGGTCCGAACTTTCGGCCGACGGCGTGGCGGGCGCGCTCGCCTGTCGGCTGTCGGTCCCGACCGTCAGTTCGAACCAGAAACAGGAACCTTCGCCGATCTCGCTTTCCACCCCGATACGGCCTCCGCGTATCTCCAGCCGCCGCCGGGCGATTGCAAGTCCGAGGCCGCTGCCCCCGTATCGGCGCGCAATGTCCGGATCGGCCTGGACGAAACTTTCGAAAATGCGCTTCTGCGCCGATTTTTCGAGGCCGATGCCGGTGTCGCGAACTTCGACGCGCAGGTCGAGGCATTCGGCGTCGCGCCGGACGACGCCGGCATGGATGGAAACGGCGCCGGTCGCGGTGAATTTCACGGCATTGCCGACGAGATTGTGCAGCACGTCGACCAACAGGCCGGGCTCGGCGACAATATGGCGCGGCGTGTCTGCCTCGAGGCAGAGGCCGAGCGCCAGGCCTTTTTTTTCCGCCTCCACCGCCAGCATCGCGCGCAGCGAAATCATCAGCGCCGGCAGATCGACGCGTTCCGGCGGCGCCTGGCCGCGTTCGATCTCGTCGCGCGAGACGGTGAGCAGCCCCTCGATATGGCGCAACAGCAGGCTCCCGGCGCCGCTCACGGTGCGGATCATTTCAAGCTGTTCGGCGTCGAGTTCGGTCTCCTGCAACAGCGCGGCGAGCCCGACGATGGCGGTCAGCGGGGTGCGCAATTCATGGCTGACGCAGGCGAGAAGCAAAGTCTTGGCATGGTTGGCGCGCTCGGCCTCGGCATGGGCTTCGGCCAGCCGGCGCAACAGCAGGCCGCCATAGACCGGAATGACGATCAGCGCCAGGAAAAGCCCGAGCGAAAAGGCCATGTTGGCGCGCCAGAACGGCGTCGAGGCGACCGTCGCGGCGAATCCGGCCGCCGCTCCGACGACGGCGGCGACCATGAAAACGCCGCCAAATCTCAGGCCGTTGCCGAGAATCATCCAGAAATAGAGCGGAAATAGATAGGCCGAGGCGACGCCGCCGCAATGCATGCCAAGCGAAATGATCGCCGTATCGACGCCGATCGCCAGCAGTCTGCGGGTGACGTTGGGGCTCGGCCGCAGCATGATATGGGCTTGAAGGACGACCGTCAGCGCCAGATAGGCTTGCAGCCAGGGCATGCCGACGCGGAAAAACTCCTGAGCCGATCTTCCGCCCACGCAGGTCTGGACGCTCGCGCCGACCAGCACCAGGCTCACCAGCAGCAGGCGGCTGATCGTAACCGCCTGTTCGCCGCTCCCGCGCCAGAAGTCGAAGATGCGCCCCGCCGGCGCGGCCAGGGCGGCGAGCCTGTTGCGGCGGGCGGCGGATTGGGCGAAAGGGCGCTGTCGGAGGGTCACGCGCGTCGCGCCGCAGGTTGCGGACCGCCGTCGGTTCCCCGGCCTCCGGCAAGAAGGGCTTCGAGATCGCGGGGCGGGAAGGGCGCTCCGAAGCAGCTTCCCTGGGCGAGACCGACGCCCGCGCGCAGCAGAGGCCTCAGCAGGACCGACGAGGCGACGCCGTCGGCCAGCAGCGGCAGCGGCGGTTGTCCCTCGGCCCGCCGCCCGAGCCGGTAGGCGAGCGTCATGGCGTTTCGGTCGCCGCTCGGGAACTGGATCGTCGGCCGCCACATTTGCGCGAAGCCGCGCAGAGTCCGGGCCGCATCGACGCCGTCAAGGGGTTTTGGCCCCGGCGCGCCGAGATCGAGTGTCAGGCCGATGCCGAGCGCCCTCAGGGCTTGCGCCTGTTCCTTCGCGCGGTCGCCGTGTTCGAGCGCTTCCCGCGCGCAGATCCGCAGATCGAGCCAGGAGGGCGGAACGCGCGTTGCGGCGAGCAGGGGGGCGAGGAGCAGCGCCAGCGGCGCCGATGCGCTTGGCTTCATGTCGAGCCGCAGGCCGAGGCGAAAGGACGGGCGTCCGCTTGAGCGCAGCGCCGAGGCGAAAGAAAGGACGGCGCGCACGGCTTCGGGATCGTCGGCTTCGGCCAGACCGGCGCCGTTGAGCGCCCGAGCCCCGACGACGGCGCCCGAATGCAGATCGATCAGCGGCTGGAAAACCCAGGGCTCGGCGGCGGGTTCTGGTTGGGCGCGGGCGGAATCGGCGGCCTCGCGCAGTCGCGCCGCCGCGCTTTTTTCCGGCGCCCCGACCTCGTCGCGCGGCGGCGACGTGCCCACTTTCACGACGCCGCCCAAGGCGCCCAAGGCGGCGAAGCCGCCCAAGTCGCGCAATGCCAGCAGCCGGCGCGCGCAGGCGTCGGCGTCGGCGGCGTCGAAGACATTTCTCTGCAAAACGGCGAAGCGCCGTCGGTCGAGGCGGGCGATAAGGTCGTCGCCGCGCAATTGCCGCCGCAAGGCGGCGACGACGACGTCGGGATCGAAACTGTCGCGGCCGGGCCCGCCGATCTCGACCACATGCAACGCATTGCCGCCGGTCTCGCCGCCCTGCGCCTCAAATTGCGCCGCGGCGATGGCGATCGCGTCCTCCGGCGCGCTCGCGGCGGGCGCGGGCTGCGCTTCGGAGGGTCGTTCGAGGGTGTCCGGCTTTTGCGTTCCGGCGCTTTTGCTCAGTTTGAGCAGATTGCGCGCCCGCGACAGGAACTCGTAATGATCGATCGGCGTGGTGAGAAAATCGGTGGCGCCGCTTTCCAGCGCCCGCAGCCGCAACATGCGTCGGTCGTTGACGGTGATCATCATGATCGGCACGGCGGACGAATGGGGCATGGCGCGAAAACGCCCGATGAATTCTTCGCCATTGATCTGCGGCATGTCGTAATCGGTGACGATCATGTCCGGCCGGTTGCGCTCGAGCCATTCCAGCGCCGCGCAAGGGTCGCCGAAGGCATGGACCCTGACGCCCTCGCCGATCGACAGCGCGAGCCTCGAATAGATCGTCCGGTTGGTGTCCCGGTCATCCACAATCACAATCAGCGCCATTGACCGACCCGGCTGTTCTTTTTTTCCGCCCGCGCGAAGCGCCTGTCGCGCGCAGTTCTTGCGGGCTGGAGACTTCTTGGATAGAAATATGCTTTAAAAACAATTATCTGACCCCTTTTTTGACGAATCGAAACGCGTCGAAAAAGCCGACAGGCAGCGAGAACGTCGCTTTCGTCGCCGGAAGTTTCGCTTTCCCGGCGTTCCGGCGCCGGAGGAGCTTTGGCTTCGCGCGAAGCTTTCGCTTGGCGCATTATTGCCAAATATTATTAAGTAATTGTTCCGGCTAATATTTAGGTTACGCTAAGACCGGCCCGGTCGCCGCCGGGCGAAGCGCAAGTGTTGAGAAGATAAAGTCAAATCAACGACAAAAGGGTTTGAAGCCGCCGATCCGCAGCACCCCGCCCGCATCGATTTTGCCGGCCGCCTCGGCGAGACGGACGCCGCCGATGCGGGTTTCGGGCGCGATTTCCGCCATCGGCAGCAAGACGAAGGCGCGCTCCATCAGGCCGGGATGGGGCAGGGTCAGCCGGGCGTCGCGCCAGATCCGATCGTCATAAAACAACAGGTCGATGTCGATGACGCGCGGCCCCCAGCGAAGCGTCGGCTGACGCCCCAAAGCCTGTTCGGTCGCCTGGATCAGGTCGAGCAGCGCCAGCGGTTCGAGATCGGTGCGCGCCAGCGCGCAGGCGTTGACGAAATCGGGCTGGTCGGTCACGCCCCAGGGCCTGGTGCGGTAAAGCGAGGACAGAGCCTCGAAGCGCAGGCCCGCGCGGGCCAGCGCCTCGACCGCGCGGCGCAGATTGGCGGCGGGATCGCCGAGATTGGCGCCCAGCCCCAGCCCGACCAGCGCCGGGCCCTTGCCGGGTTCAGGCGCGGTCAATTTCGCTCCAGATACGAAGCGCGGCGACATGTTCGGCGACGTCATGGACGCGAAATACCGCGACGCCGCGCGTAAAGCCCGCGAGATTGGCGGCCAGCGTCGCCGCGAGCCGGTCCTGCGTCGCGGCGCCGGTCAAGGCGCCGAGAAAGCTTTTGCGCGACGCCCCGATCACTATGGGAAGTTCGAATTTTTTGCGCAAACGCGCTGTCGCCGCCAGCGCGCGGAGATTTTGCGCCAGCGACTTGCCAAAGCCGATGCCCGGATCGAGCAGGATTTTCCGCCGCTCCACGCCGGCTTGCGCCGCCAGAGCGAGGGATTGCCCGAAGAATGCGGTCATGTCGGCGACGATGTCGAGGCCGGCGTCGACCTCCGCGCGCGAATGCATGATGACCAGCGCCGCGCCGCTTTCGGCTGCGGTTTGCGCCATGGCGGGATCGCCGCGCAGGCCGGAGACGTCATTGATCAGCGCCGCGCCGAGCGCGAGGGCGCGGCGGGCAATGACGGATTTGGTGGTGTCGATCGACAGCGGCCGGGATGTCTCGCCGATCAGGGGCGCCAGAATCCTTTCGAGCCGCGCCCATTCCTCTTCCGCGCTCACCGGCGCAAAGCCGGGCCGCGTCGATTCCGCGCCGAGATCGAGGATATCGGCGCCGGCCTGCGCCATGACGCGGGCCTGCGCCAGCGCGGATTCGGGCGAAAGGAATTTTCCTCCATCGGAAAAGGAATCCGGGGTGACGTTCAAAATGCCCATGACCAGCGGTTTCTGGCCGATTTTCGCCAGAAAAGAGTCTGCCGCCGCCCGAGTGCGGTCAAATCGGTCCATGCGCGGTCCTTGCTCGAAGAGGCGCCGTTTTTAAGCGCCGCCGAACCCCGAGTAAAGCCACGCGCCGCCGAGGGAAAAATCAGAAGGTCCGCCGTTGCGCGGCGACCGGAATGGCGGCGCGCACCCGGGCGACGCTCAGAGCGTCGATGCGCGCGGTGACGAAGCCCTTGCCGTCGCCGGCCATGGCGACCTTGTGGCCCCAGGGATCGCAGACCAGCGAATGGCCATAGGTCAGCCGGGTTTCGTCGCGCACGACATGCGGCCCGAACTGCGCCGGGGCGAGAAACCAGCATTGCGTCTCGATGGCGCGGGCGCGGCACAAGGTCTCCCAATGGTCCTTGCCGGTCTGCAGGGTGAAGGCGGAAGGCAGCACCAGAACCTGCGCGCCCTTGGCCGCCAGCGCCTGAAAAAGCGCGGGAAAGCGCAGGTCGTAGCAGATGGCGCAGCCGAAGGTCAGCCCCTCGCAGTCATAAGTCGCCAGTTCGGTCCCGGCGGTGAAAGTGGCGCTCTCGCGATAGGCGGCGCCGTCGGGCGTCGTCACGTCGAACAGGTGAATCTTGCGATAGAGCGCGATTTCGCGGCCCGCGCGGTCGAACACCACTGTGGTGTTGGACAGGCTTTCGCCATTGGGGTTGCGTTCGAGCAACGAGCCGGCGTGAATGAACACGCCATGTCTGGCAGCCAACTCCCGGCACAATTCATAGGCCGGGCCTTCGCGCAAAATCTCGGCGGCGGCGAATTTTTCGGCGCGCGAACCTCCTAAAAAATCGAACACTTCGGGCAGGCCGATCCAGTCGGGCCTTTCCTGCGCCACGGTCTCGTCGATCAGCGCGCGGGCCTGCGCCAGATTGGCCGGCTTGTCGTCGGTCGAATTCATCTGGATCAGCGCGACTTTCATGATTTTCCCCGTTGAGGCCGAGGCTAGAAGAGCAAGTTTGGCGGTCCGAGGCAAGCCGATGTCGGGCGGTGGCGGCGCTGAAAGCGGTGGTTGACAGGCCTTCAAATGTTCTTTATTTGTTCCCTCATTCGATCTTGATCGAGATAAAGCTTGGGCTTCGAAGTCGCCCGTCTCGCCATTCCCCGGAATCATGCGCCGGTTCGCGTGTCGGGCCGGCCTTTGCCGCCGACCGATCCATTAATAGGTTAACATCAGCAGCGAATCGTTCCCGCCGGAAATTGCATGTCCTTCACCTTTCTCCACGCCGCCGACCTGCATCTGGGCAGTCCGCTCAAGGGCCTCGCCCTGCGCGACGAGGCTCTGGCGCAAAAACTCGCCGGCGCGAGCCGCGACGCCTTTGTCGATCTGATCGACCGCGCGCTGGAGGAAAACATCGCCTTCGCGGTTTTCGCCGGCGATATTTTCGACGGCGACTGGCGCGACGCCTCGATCGCCTTGTTCTTCAACCGCCAGATCGCCCGCCTCGCGAAGGCCGGCGTCGCGAGCTATCTGCTCAAGGGCAATCACGACGCCGATTCCGTCGTCACCCGAAGCCTGTCGCTGCCCGATCTGGCGCAGCAGTTTCCCACCGGCAGGGCGGGGACGTTCGAACTGCCGCAATGGCGCGTCGCCTTGCACGGGCGCGGCTTTTCCCATCGCGCGCAGAGCGAAAATCTCGCCCGAACCTATCCCGCGCCCAGGCCCGGCTGGTTCAACATCGGCGTGCTGCATACATCGCTCGACGGACGCCCCGGCCACGCCGCCTACGCCCCATGCAGCCTCGACGACTTGCGCGCCAAGAATTACGATTATTGGGCGCTCGGCCATGTTCACGCGCATGAAGTGGTCTCGCGCGATCCCTTCGTCGTCTATCCCGGCAATCTGCAAGGCCGCCATATTCGCGAGACCGGTGCCAAGGGCGCGGTGCTGGTCGATGTCGCCGGCGGCGAGGTCGCCGGGTTGCGCCGGCTGATCGTCGATCGCGCGCGCTTCGCCGAAATCGTCCTCGACGCCGCGCCGCATGAGGAGACCTCCGCCCTGTTGCGCGCCGTCGAGGCTTGCGCGAAAACCGAAGCCGAAAAGGCAGGGGGGCGCCTGCTCGCCTTGCGCATCCGGCTGACAGGCGCGAGCGCCCTGCACGGCCAATTCGCCGCCGATCCGGCGATCTGGCGCGACGAGATCGAGGCGGCGGCCCAGCGCGCCCATGAAGATATCGTGTTGGAGCGTTTTTCGCTCGAAACGCTGCCGCTGGCGGCGCCGTCGACGCGCCCGCGCGGCGCCCCGGGCGCCAGCGATTTCGATTTTTCGGCGCTGCTCGACGAATGCCTGTCCGACGCCGATCTGCGCGCCGAGGCGCTGGCGGCGCTGCGCAGCATTGAAAACAAGTTTCCGCCCGGCGTGGCGCCTTTGAGCGAGGAACTCGACGCGCTGCTGGCGCAGGCGCGCGACCTCGCCCTGTTTCGCGCCGAACGCCAGGAGGGCGAAGCCTGATGAGGATTCTCGACCTCACCCTCGACTGCTACGGCCCTTTCAACGGGTTAAGGTTGCAGTTCGATCCGCTGGCCAAAATCCACATCGTCCATGGCGCCAATGAAGCGGGAAAATCCTCGGCGCTCGCCGCCATCGGCGACCTGTTCTATGGCGCGCCGCGCCGCGAAAAAATCGGGTTCTTGCGGCCGAAGGATTTGCGGCTCGGCGCGACGATTAAAGGGCGCAACGGCCAGATTTTACAATTTTTCCGGCGGCGCGGCGACCGCAATACTCTGCTCGACGCCTTGGGCGCGGCGCTGCTCGACGATGCGCTGGCGCCCTTCCTGGGCGCGGCGAGCCGCGATATTTTTCATCGCGCCTTCGGCCTCGACGCGCGCGGTTTGCGCGAGGGCGCCAATGAGATGCTGCGTGCCGAAGGCGAGATCGGCGCGAGCCTGTTCGCCGCCGCCTCCGGGTTGCGCAACCTCATTGATCTGCGCGCCAGTCTGGAGCAGGAAGCGGAAAAGATCTTCGACAAGAGCAAGGCGGCGCACCGCAGCTTCTATCAGGCGCTGTCGCGCCACGACGCGGCGCGGGCGGAAGAAAAAGCCGCGACTCTGTCGGAAGCGACGTTGAAGGCGCTACGCGAAGAAATCGCGCAGGCGGGCGAAAAAATCGCCGCCATCGAGGAGGCCGAACGACAGGCCCAGGCCGAACGGCTGCGGCTGGAACGGTTGCGCAAAGCCGCGCCGATCCTGAAAACCCTCGCCGCCTGTCGCGAACATCTCGCCGGCTTCGACGATCTCGCCGGCTTTTCGCCGGAATGGGCGCGGCAATGGGCGGCGTTGCTGGAAGCGGAAAAAGCGGCTGGCGAACAGGCGGCGCGCGCGCGGGAGGCATTGGAGGCGGCGCGGCTCGAAAGCGAAGAGGCCACATTCGATGCCGGTCTGCTGGCGCGGGCGGAAGGTATCGAGGACATCGTCCGCGCCAGCGGCGCCTATGAGAAATCGCTGGCCGACCTGCCGCGCCGCGAGACCGCCGCGCGCGAGGCGAGGCAGGCGCTGATTTTTCGCGCGCAAACCTGCGGCCTCAACGGCCCGGAAGATTTGCGCGCCGCCCTGCCCGATGCGGCGGCTTTGTCGCGCGCGGAAAAAACCGCGGCGCGAGGGCGCGGTCTGTTGGAGCGCAAGGCGGAACAGGCGCAGAATCTGGCGGAGGAAGAACGCCGCTTCGCCTTGCTGCGCGCCGAACAGCCGGCGCCGACCGTCGACGCCGCGACGTTGCGGGAAAAACTTGCCGCTTTCGGGGGGGTGGCGAATTGGGACGAGTCTTGGCGCGAATCCGCGCTCGCCTGCGCGGAAAAAGCGCGACTCCTCGCCGAAAAATGCGCGCGGCTCACGCCGGCCATGACGAGTCTCGACCTGTTTGCGCAAAACCCCAGTCCGGACGCGGCGCGGATCGAACAGGCGGCACAGGCGCTCGATGAGCTTGAGGCGCGCGAACGCGCGGCGCGGCAGCAGGCGCTGGCGGCGGACGAAAGTCTGGCGGCGGCGCAGGCGCAATTGCGGGCGCTGGAAAGGCTCGGCGCGGTCGCCAGTTTCGACGCTTTGCGCGAGGCGCGCGACCATCGCGAGGCCGAATGGCTCTTTTTGCGAAGCCTGCTGGACGGGCAGGCGGCGGCGGACCCCGCCGTCGTCGGCGCCCGGGCTGGACAGTATGAAATGCTGGTCGGCGAAGCCGATCGGCGCGCCGACGCTCTGCTGACCGACGCGGCGCGCGTCGCCGCCGCCGAAGCCGAGCGCGAAAAAATCGCCGCCGCGCTGGAGGAGCAACGGCGCGCCGGGGACGCGCTCGCGGTTCTGGCGCGGGAGCGCGCCGGGCAACAGGCGCAATGGGCTCAGGACTGGCGGGCCTCCGGGATCGCGGCGAACGAGCCGCGCAAAATGATGGTCTGGCGCAAGGACGCCGACGCCTTGCTCGAAGACCGCGAGTCTGCGGCGCGTCAGCAGGGCAAGGCCGACGAATGGCGGCAAAGGCTCGCCGCCACCCAGCCGGGACTTGAGGCGCTCGCGAGCGAATGCGGGCTCGCCTCCTTGCCGCTCGACGGGGCGGCGCTGGCGCGGCGCATTGAGGCGCGGATCGCCGAAATCGCCAAGGCGCAGGAGGCGGCGCGTGAGGCCCGGGCGAAAATCGCCGACGGGCCGGCCCGCATCGCCCGGATCAAGGAGCGGCTTGACGAATTGACGGCGGAGGAGGCGATCTGGCGCGAGGAGTGGCAAGCCGCGCTGAAAATCCTGCGACTGGAGGAGGATGCAACATTCGACGAGGCGCAGGCTCGCATCGTCTTGTGGCGGGCTCTGCCCGGCGAGGTGCAGGACGACGACGACAAGGCGCAGCGCGTCGTCGCCATCGCCAATGACATTGCCGAGTTCGAGCGCAAACTCGACGCCCTGTTGGCGCTATGCGCCCGCGACCTGCCCTCGCGCCCGGCGCTCGCCGCGGTGGCGCAATTGCGCAAGAATCTGACGCGGGCGCGCGAGCAGGCGGCGCTGCGCGAAAGGGCGGAGCGGGCCATGCGCGACGCGGCGCAAAAAGCGCGCGAGAGCGAAGAAGCCCTTGCCCGCGCCGGTGCGGCGCTGCAAAGCTTTGGCGAAGCGGCCGGTTTTTCCGGCGCCCCCTGCGTTCTGGCCGAGCGGTTGGACAGCCGCGAATTGGCCGCCGCCGCGCTTGTGGCCGAGCGCGGGCGTCTGGCTCTGGTCGCCGATGGTTTCGACGAAGCGATTCTGGCGCGCGAGGCGGAAGATTTCCATTCTGATACGGCGCGCATCCGCCTGTCCGAAATCGAGCGGCAAAGCGAGGCGCGCAAGAACGAGGCGCGCGAAATTCACGCCGGCCTGCGCGCAACCGAAGGCCAATGGCTGAAGTTGCAGCAGAGCATGGGCGCGGAAGCCGCCATTTTGCAGCGCGAAAGCGCCCGCGCCGAAATTTCCGAACAATCGCGGCGCTGGGCGGTGCTGAAACTGGCGGCGCTGCTGGTCAACGCCGGATTGGCGCGGGCCCGCGACCGCCACAAGGACCCGCTGATCGCGCGCGCCGGCGCGTTGTTTTCGAGCCTCACCCAGGGGCGTTATGCCGGCCTCGATCAGAATTACGGCGAGGACGACCAGTCGCAACTGCTGGCCTTGCGCGCGGGCGACGGCGAGAAACTTGAGATCGCCGCCTTGAGCGAAGGCGCGCGCGACCAGCTTTATTTTGCCTTGCGTCTGGCCTTTCTCGACGATTACGCCGCGCGCGCCGAGGCGCCGCCGTTCATCGTCGACGATATTTTCGCCAGTTTCGACGAATCGCGCGTGGCCGCCGGATTGCAAGCCCTTGAACAGGCCAGCGGCGCGATCCAGCCGATCGTCTTTACCCATCACGCCCATATCGTCGCCATCGCCCGGCAAGAACTGGGCGAGCGGGCGCAGATCCTCCGGCTCGACGCCGGCCCGTGACCGCGATCACAATACCGCGATCACAATATTGTCAGTCCGTTCGAGCCGGCAAAAAAGCCAAGGCTCTGGCGCGGCGCGGTAAATGCGCTAGATTGCATGGAACGCTCTCTTGCAAAGGCTCGGCTCCATGGTTCAACCGCGCGGGAACACCGCCTCAAGCCGCATTGTCCGGCTGATGATCTCCAATTGGGCTTTTGGCTGGGCGGTGGGTTTCGCCGGCGCGGGAGCGGTGCTGATTTCCAATGTCGGCGGCATCCGCGAATTGACGCTGCGCTCCGATATGATGCTTCAGGCGCTGGTGCTGCTGTTTGGCGGCTTCGGTCTGTTTTTCGGCGGCGTGGTCTGCGCCACGGCGGTGATGCTGCTGCCGACCAAAGAGGAAAACGAGTCGCGGGGCGGCGGCGGCAAGGCGGCCCCGGTTTTGCTGCCCGCCTATGCCTTGGCGCGGATTCGCGGCCCGCGTCGCTGACGCCTTTCGGCGCATCGACTTTTTCGGCTTTTGACACTACACAGCGGAAAAACCCGTCCTCTCGGCGGGCCGCTGTGAGTGTGCGTTATGGCCGACGAATACCAGACGATGAACAGACCCGCAGCCTGCGATTTTGAAATCATGCGCGGCGGAGAAAAACACAGCTTGCTGTTGAGCTGCCGGAACCGTCCGGGCATTGTCGCGCGCATTGCCGGCCATATTTTCGAGGCCGGCTTCAACATCGCCGATTCGCGCCAGTTCGACGAAGTCGAGACCAATCAATTCTTCATGCGCATCGAGATCGATCCGGCGCTGCCCGGCGCCCAGATCGAGGCGTGGCGCGAAAGCTTTTCGCACCTCGCGCGCGAATACGGCATGAAATGGCGGCTTTCCGCGCAGTCGGACCGCCCGCGCGTGATGATTCTGGTGTCGAAATTCGACCATTGCCTGGCCGATCTGCTCTATCGCTGGCGGATCGGCGAATTGCCGCTGGAAATCGTCGCCATCGTCGCCAACTACCCGCGCGAAACCTATCACCATCTCGATTTCGACGACATTCCGTTTCATTATCTGCCGGTCTCTCGCGAAACCAGGATGGAGCAGGAGGCGCAGATCTGGTCGCTGGTTCAGCAGTCCGGCGCCGAACTGGTGGTGCTGGCGCGCTACATGCAGATCCTGTCGGACGGACTGGCGGCCAAACTCAAGGGCCGCTGCATCAACATCCATCATTCCTTCTTGCCCGGCTTCAAGGGCGCGCGTCCCTATCACCAGGCTCATGCGCGCGGCGTGAAGGTCATCGGCGCGACGGCGCATTATGTTACCGCCGATCTCGACGAGGGCCAGATCATCGAGCAGGATGTCGAGCGCATCTCGCATCACCACACGCCGGACGATCTGATCCGCAAGGGCCGCGACATCGAGCGCCGGGTTTTGGCCCGGGCCGTGCGCTATCATGTCGAAAACCGCGTCGTCATCAATGGCTCGAAAACCATCGTGTTCACCGAATGATTGCGGAAGCTTGCGTCCGCCATTTGCTTTTCCCGGCCAAAGCCTGTAATGCTATGATGCTGTTTTTCAGCAAACAGAGGCGCCGGCGCATAGGACGGTAACGCGTCGCCCGGCCCAATCAGCCTCCCATGGCCGACAGCCCAATCTATGCGGGGCCGTCTTCGATAGAACCGCTTGTCGCGGCAGCGTTTTGGCGCGCCGTTGCGGTCCCATATGAAAGTCTCCACGTGACTCAATTTTCCGATCTCGGCCTTGCCGAGAACGTTTTACGCGCCCTCACCCACGAGGGTTACATTCATCCGACACCCATCCAGGAACAAGCCATTCCGCCGCTGCTCGAAGGCCGCGACCTGCTCGGCATCGCCCAGACCGGCACCGGCAAGACCTGCGCTTTCGCCACGCCGCTGATCACAAGGCTGCAACAATTCCCGCAAGGCCTGCGCCCGAAAATGGCGCGGGTGCTGGTGCTCGCCCCGACCCGCGAACTGGCCGCTCAGATCGGCGAAAGCTTTAAAGTCTATGGCCGCCACGCCAATCTGAAGGTCGCGACGATCTTTGGGGGCGTCAGCTTCGGCCCGCAATTGAAGGCTTTGCAAGGCGGGCTTGACGTTCTCGTCGCCACGCCTGGCCGCCTGCTCGACCATTTGTCCACCGGCGCGCTTCGGCTCGACGCTACAACGGCGGTGGTGCTCGACGAGGCCGATCATATGCTCGACCTCGGTTTTCTCGTGCCGATCCGCAAGATTTTCGCCAAATTGCCGAAAACCCGCCAGACCCTGTTCTTCTCGGCGACCATGCCGAGCGAAATCGGCGCTCTGGCCGGCGAAATGCTGCATAATCCGGTAAAAGTCTCGGTGGCCCCGGTCGCCAAGACCGCTGATCTGGTGTCGCAACGGGTGATTCTGGTCGAAGGCGCCGGCAAGCGCGGCGCCTTGATCGACCTGATGAAAAACCCCGATTTCAGCCGCTCGATCGTCTTCACCCGCACCAAGCGCGGCGCCGACCGCGTCGCGGGATTTTTGAACGACGCCGGCTTTTCGGCCGACGCCATTCACGGCAACAAGAGCCAGAACCAGCGCACCCGCGCCCTCGACGGTTTCAAGAACGGCCAGGTCGGGGTGCTGGTCGCCACCGATATCGCGGCGCGCGGCATCGATGTCGATTCGGTCAGCCATGTGGTCAATTTCGAATTGCCGGAAGTGCCGGAGTCCTACGTCCACCGCATCGGCCGCACGGCGCGCGCCGGCGCGGAAGGGCAGGCGATCTCGCTCGTCGACAATTCGGAGCGCGCCTATCTGCGCGCCATCGAGAAACTGACGAAGCAGACCATTCCGTTCACCGATCTGCGGCTCAACCCGCTGGCGCCTGAAGAAGCCCCGCCGGCGCGAGGCAAGCCGCAAGGCCGCCCGGCGCATCGTCCGGACGAGCGTCGCGGCCCGGCCCCGACGCGTCACGGCGACGCCAGACGCGAACATGGCCGCCAGCACGAAGCCAATCGCGCCGCGATTCCGCGCCCGGCGGCGGCGGGCGACAAGCGCCCCGCGCGAAGCGGCGACAGCTTTTCGCGCAAGGGTCCGCGCGGGTGAGTTGAGTTCAACGAACAGAAACAGCGAAGGCCGGGTGAAAACCCGGCCTTTTTGCTGCCGCGCTCCGTTGTCGCCACGACTGCCTCTCCCCGTTTACGCAAGGCTGTCCGGGGAAAAGAAAACGGTTGAGGTTTCCAGCTTGCTTGCAACCCAAGGTCGTCATGCCCGGCCATAGCCCGCAGAGAGACGGGCGTCTTTCGACGCCCTATGCGCCGGGCAATCCACGCCGATCCGCGAACCGGGATGTCGAGCATTATGCGCAAGCTTTACCGCGTGGACGGCCGGGACGAGCCCGACCATGACGATCTCTGGTTGAAATACGAAGAAAGTTTCCCGTATCTGGTTTTTTCAGGTTTTCCCCGGACAGCCCCGCCGTTTAAGGGACAGGGGCCGCGAAGGTTCTTGCAACTGCGAGCATTGAAGCCTCAATGCCCCGAAAACTCCACCAGCGCGCGAACCGGTATGCCGAGGTCGCGGATCTTCTGTGCGCCGCCGAGGTCCGGCAG
Source organism: uncultured Rhodoblastus sp. (assembly GCF_903903185.1). Lineage (GTDB taxonomy): Bacteria > Pseudomonadota > Alphaproteobacteria > Rhizobiales > Beijerinckiaceae > Rhodoblastus. The sequence goes on along the minus strand of NZ_CAIUXT010000245.1, from coordinate 5,389 downwards.
GTCGATGACGAAACAGGCCGCGACCACATCGGCGCCGAGCTTGCGCAACAGCTCGATCGCGCCCGTCGCCGTGCCGCCGGTGGCGATCAGGTCGTCGATCAGCAGCACTTTTTCGCCGGGCTGGATCGCGTCCTGGTGGATTTCGATTTCGTCGAGCCCGTATTCGAGGCTATAGGCCACCGATACCGTGATATGCGGCAGCTTGCCCTTTTTGCGGATCGGAATGAAGCCGGCGGAAAGCTGGTGCGCCACCGCTCCGCCGAGAATGAATCCGCGCGCCTCGATGCCGGCGATCTGGTCGATCTTCTGGCCGGCGAAGGGCTGCACCAACTCGTCCACGGCGCGGCGGAACGACCGCGCGTCGCCGAGCAAGGTGGTGATGTCGCGGAACTGGATACCCGCCTTGGGATAGTCGGGAATGGTGCGGATGATGGATTTGAGGTCGGCTTGAATGTTCATGGTCGTCCCGAAAAATCGAATGGCTGGCGAAGACGGCGCGCCTCGGCGCGAAAAAAAAGTCAGTTCCACAGGCTGGAGACGCTCTCTTCCTTGGCGGTCCGGGCGATGGCCTCGCCGATCAGCGGCGCGATGGAAATGACGCGGATGTTTTCCGCCACGCAAACGGCTTTGGTCGGCAGGATGGTGTCGGTGACGACCAGTTCCTTGAGTCCCGAAGCCGTAATGCGGGCGACGGCGCCGCCCGACAGCACGCCGTGGGTGATATAGGCGCGCACGTCGGTGGCGCCCGCCTCAAGCAGGGCGTCGGCCGCATTGCAAAGGGTGCCGCCGGAATCGACGATATCGTCGACGAGGATGCAGCTCTTGCCCTTCACCTCGCCGATGATATTCATCACTTCGGAATCGCCGGGGCGTTCGCGCCGCTTGTCGACAATGGCGAGCGGCGCGTTGATGCGCTTGGCCAGCGCGCGGGCGCGGATGACGCCGCCGACGTCGGGCGAAACCACCATGATGTTGGAAAGATCGAGCTTTTCCTGAATGTCGCGCACCAGCACCGGCGCGGCGAACAGATTATCGGTGGGAATGTCGAAAAAGCCCTGGATCTGGCCGGCGTGAAGATCGACGGTCAGCACGCGGTCGGCGCCGGCGCGGGTGATCAGATTGGCGACCAGTTTGGCGGAAATCGGGGTGCGCGGCCCCGGCTTGCGGTCCTGCCGGGCGTACCCGAAATAGGGCATGACCGCCGTGATGCGGCGCGCCGAGGCGCGGCGCAGCGCATCGATCATGATCAGCGCCTCCATCAGATTGTCATTGGTCGGGAAGGAGGTGGACTGGATGACGAAAGTATCCTGTCCGCGCACGTTTTCCTGAATTTCGACAAAGATTTCCATGTCGGCGAAACGGCGGACCTGACATTTGGTCAGCGGCACTCCGAGATAGGCGGCGATCGCCTCGGTCAGAGGGCGGTTCGAATTGCCCGCCAGGACTTTCATAGCACCCGCCATCACGCCGCCTTGCATTTCCCAAGCTGCGCGGGTCTTAGCAGGCGGTTCCGCAATGAACAATAAAAATGGAAAGCGCTGTCTTGAATTTGTAAAAAAGGAAAAGGTTTTGCGCCAAACAGGCCGGCGCAAGAGGGGAAGCCGGCCGGTGAAAAATCAGCGCCCGTCCGAATAGGAAAGCGCTTTTGCCGGCAGGGATTGCGGCGCGGCCTGCGCCGCATTGGCGGCGAGCGCTTCGGGCGTATTGGAAAGATAGGCGGATAATTCGCCGGCGCTGCGCTCCGCCAACGCCTGCAAGGCCGCGCCATCGACGAGCGACCACGGATCGGCGGCTGCGCCCTTGAGCGCGATCTCGTCGTTCAGGCGCTGCGCGCGGTGGTTGGCGCGGTCGTAAATGTCCCAGACATAGGTGAGCCTTGCGCCGCCTTCGACCGGGAAGGCGGAAATATAGCCGCGCGCCAGATAACGCGCGCTCGCCGAATTGGTCAGGGTCACGTCATCCTTGACGACGTCGGCATTGAACAAGGCCATGAATTGCTTTTGCACCTGCGTCGGCGCGCCTTCCATCTGCGTGACCGCGAGGGCGGCGGGGCTGGGGCTGGCGCCGGAAGGACGAAACGATACCGCCTGGGCGGTCGCGCCCGGCGCCGGGCCGGAAGCATCGGCGCAGCCGGCAAGAGCGAGAGCCCCGGCAAGAGCCATAAAGCCGGCGAGAGCGCCCTTGCCGCGGGTTGCCTCCAGAGTTCCACCCATATCCGTCGCTCCTGAGGAGTCGTTGACGATTCATTAATTTCACTGCTAACCGCAAAAGGCGCAAAGGTCCAGCATCTCGATCGAATTTGCGGGCGGGAAAAGGGCGGCGCGCGGGCGAAGCGCCTTTCGCATGGACCGCCTGGCCCCTAGATTAGCGAGATGATTCCACCGCAAGGCCCAAAGGACGCGCCGCCGGATCTGCCGGACGGCGAGAAGATGGAAGAGATCGACGATCTGGACGCGGCGCCGGCCGAGGCCGAATCGGGCGTCGAATTCGATCTTGACGGCGAGGCGGCGACCGCTTCGCTGCGCCGCGGCGCGCGCGCCATTCGCGTCCATGGCAAACATGCGCCGGCGGGACCGGGCGTCTATCGCATGCTCGACGAGGCCGGCGCCGTGCTCTATGTCGGCAAGGCGAAAAGCCTGCGCCGGCGCGTCGCCTCCTACACGCGGCTCAGCGGCCACACCAACCGCATCGCGCGGATGATCGCGCTGACCGCGACCATGGTCTTCGCCTCGACGCGCACCGAGACCGAGGCGCTGCTGCTCGAATCCAACCTCATCAAGCAGTTGAAGCCGCGCTTCAATGTGCTGATGCGCGACGACAAGAGCTTTCCCTATATCCTGCTGACGCATGACGAGCGCGGCGCGCAATTGACCAAGCATCGCGGCGCGCGCAGCCGCAAGGGCGATTATTTCGGCCCCTTCGCCAGCGTCTGGGCGGTCAACCGCACGCTCAACGTGCTGCAACGCGCCTTCCTGCTGCGCTCCTGCGAAAATTCCTATTACGACAACCGCAGCCGGCCCTGCCTGCTGTTCCAGATCAAGCGCTGCGCCGGCCCCTGCACCGGGGAAGTCTCGGCGCAAAGTTACGACGAACTGACGCGCGAGGCGCGCGATTTCCTCGCCGGCAAGTCGCGCGCGGTGCGCGAAAGGCTGGCTGGGGAGATGAATGCGGCGGCGGCGGAACTCGAATTCGAACGCGCCGGACGCCTGCGCGACCGCATCTCGGCGCTCGCCGCCATTCAGGGCGAACAGGGGATCAATCCGCGCCACGTCACCGAGGCGGACGTCTTCGCCCTGCACGTTGAAGCCGGGCAATTCTGCGTCGAGGCGGTGTTTTACCGCGCCTGTCAGAATTGGGGCAATCGCGCCTATTTTCCGCGCGCCGAGGGCAGTCTGTCGGCGGGCGAGGTGTTGGGGCCGTTCCTCGGGCAATTTTACGCCGACCGGCCGGCGCCGCGTCTGATCCTGCTGTCGCACGACATCGACGAAGCCGATTGGCTTGCGGGCGCGCTGGCCGAACGGGAAGGCCACAGGGTCGAAATTGTCCGCCCGCAACGCGGCGAGAAAGCCGAAATGGTCGTCGACGCGCAAAAAAACGCCCGCGAGGCTTTGGGCCGGCGCCTCGCCGACAGCGCCGGCCAGACGAAGCTGCTCGAAGCGCTGGCTGCGGCCTTCGGCCTGGCGGCGCCGCCGCGCCGCGTCGAAATCTACGATAATTCCCACATCATGGGGACGGCGGCGATCGGCGCGATGGTGGTCGCGGGCGCGCAGGGCTTCATGAAAACCCACTACCGCACCTTCAACATCAAGACCGAACTCGCGCCCGGCGACGACGCCGCGATGATGCGCGAGGTCTTGTCCCGGCGCTTTTCGCGCATGATCAAGGAAACCGACGAAACCGCGACGGCCGACCCGGACGCCTTTCCGCAGCGCCCTGACCTGATTTTGATCGATGGCGGGCGCGTCCAGTTCGACGCCGCCCGGGCGGTGGTCGAAGAAATCGGCGTGACCGGGGTGACGGTGGCCTCCATCGCCAAGGGCGCCGACCGCAACGCCGGGCGGGAGACGTTTTTCTTGGCCCACCGGGAGCCGTTCCGGCTGGCGCCGCGCGATCCGGCGCTTTATTTCGTGCAGCGCTTGCGCGACGAGGCGCATCGATTCGCCATCGGAACCCATCGCGCCCGGCGCAAGAAGGAATTTGCGCAAAACCCGCTCGACGAGATCGCTGGCATTGGCCCGGCGCGCAAGCGCGCGCTGTTGCAGGCTTTCGGCACGGCCAAGGCGGTGGCGGCGGCGGCTTTGGCCGATCTCGAAAAGACGCCGGGCTTTTCCTCCGCCATGGCGAAGCTGGTGTTCGACCATTTTCACGACAAGGGTTGAAGCGGTTGCGTCCGGAACATGTCCGCAAAAAAATGTTCTATTGACGCGACGGCGCGAAAAAGCTTCCTTCGCGACATGACTCAGAGTCCCGCGCGAAACAGCGCCCGCATTTTCAACCTGCCGAACAACCTGACCTTCGGCCGGGTGTTGATCGTGCCGCTCGTTGTCGCCTGCCTGTTCTGGCCCGACGAACATGCCTTGCGCTGGACGGCGCTCGGCCTGTTCACGCTGGCGGCGGTGACGGATTTCTTCGACGGCTATCTCGCCCGCGTCTGGGAGCAGCAATCGGAGCTTGGCCGGATGCTCGACCCGATCGCCGACAAGCTGCTGGTTTCCGCCGTGTTGATGATTCTCGTCGCCGACGGCACCATCAAGAGCTGGTCGGTCTGGGCGGCCATCGTGATTTTGTGCCGCGAAATCCTGGTCTCGGGTCTGCGCGAGTTTCTCGCCGAGGTCAAGGTTTCGGTGCCGGTGAGCAAGGTGGCCAAGTGGAAGACCACCATGCAGTTGATCGCGCTGGGCTTTCTGATCGCCGGGCGGGCCGGCGAAGTGGTGTTGCCGGGCACGGTTCGGATCGGCTTGTGCCTGCTCTGGCTGTCCGCCCTGCTGACGCTTTACACCGGCTGGGACTATCTGAAGGTTGGGATCAAACAGGTGGTCGAGGAATGAAACTGGTCTATTTCGCCTCGTTGCGCGAGCGAATCGGCAAGGCCGAGGAAGAACGCGATCTGCCTTCGAACCTGCGCAGCGTTGCCGATCTGATCGGCTGGCTGTCGGCGCAGGATCAATATTACGCCGCTGCTTTCGCCCATGGGACGGCGCGGGCGGCCATCGACCGGGTTCACGCCAAACCGGAGGCGGCCATCGCCGGGGCGCGCGAAATCGCCTTTTTCCCGCCGATGACGGGGGGGTGATTCCCTTCTCCCCTTGCGGGAGAAGGTGGCGCGAAGCGCCGGATGAGGGGTTTCTCGCCGCGCAACGATTAACGCGGCTGGAAACCCCTCATCCGG
>NZ_CAIUXT010000244.1 GCF_903903185.1 uncultured Rhodoblastus sp. | reverse complement strand
GGCAAATCCTTGACGCGGCCGCCGCGGATCATCACCACGGAATGTTCCTGCAGGTTATGGCCTTCGCCCGGAATATAGCCGATGACCTCGAAACCATTGGTCAAACGAACCTTCGCGACCTTGCGCAAAGCCGAGTTCGGCTTCTTCGGCGTGGTCGTGTAGACGCGCGTGCAGACGCCGCGCTTCTGCGGGCTCGCCTGCAGATGGCGCGATTTCTCGCGATAAATTTTCGGTTGCCGCGGCTTGCGGATCAACTGGCTGATTGTCGGCATCCATCGCCCTTCCGAAGCGAGCAGTGAAACGATTTTCCCCGGATGCGGCGATTGTGTCGCCGGTCCGGCCATCTCGCCATTGGCTGCAAGAGCCTATGGCGAAACGAATGAGCGCCTTCAGCCTGTGGGGCATCCGGCGCTGAAAGACAGAGGAACAACGCGATGCGCGCCATTCGTGTCGATGAACGATCCCCCGAGGGAACCGATTGACTTGTCAAGTCGCAATGCTGGTCAACAGCGTTTAGACTGCCTGGGTTTCCGGCGAGGCGCCAAAAACATGCCCGTCTACGGCCTGTCTGAAGTGCGCGGAACATAGGGGCGGGATTTTGCGCCGTCAAATGGTTTTTGGAGAAATCTGTCGAAAAAATGCGGTTCCGCAGTGAAATCGACCGCTTTGGAAAGGCGAATTTAAGCTTTCGGCTGGATTGCCCGCGCGGAGCGACGCATCTTCGAGTGGATCGGCGTTTCCATCGCCGAATCGGTGGGGAAAGTCACTTGCCATTAGCGCAGGGAATACGTTCGCGTGGGCGAATTGCGAATGGGTCGATGACTCAACCCTGATGGAAGGCTTATTTGGAAACGCCTTGTGCGGAGGCGCAGCGCCGGATCGCCTTGAAATGGTCCATTGGTTGGTCTATTATTGTTAACGATCGCCTAAGGGAAATGCCATGCGCGTAACGGTGACCGAAGCAAAGGGGCAATTGACGGAATTGGTGCGCCGCGCCGAGGCGGGAGAGGAGATTATTCTGACGCGCCACGGCCGTCCAGCCGTCAGGTTAACCCCAGTCCAGAGCGTGCTCAGTCCCGATAAACGACTTGCGCTGCTCGATTTATTGTCATCCAAGGCATCCGCAAAGGCCTCCGACGGCCCGACTGCGGCGCATAGTCAGGACTTTCTTTACGACGAGGACGGACTGCCGAAATGATCGCGGTCGACACTTCTGCGTTGATGGCGATCCTGAAGCGCGAGCCTGAGGGCAATGTATGTTCGCAGGCGCTCGCCAATGCTGGGCGAGTGCTGATTTCCGCCGGAACGGTCGCCGAGGCGCTGATCGTCGCAGGCGGGCGCGCCAATATCGCCGCTGAAATGTTGAGCCTGTTTTACCTGTTCGATTGGGAGATCGTCAGCGTCACCTCAGATTCGGCGCATCGGGTCGCCGAGGCCTACGCCAAGTGGGGAAAAGGCGTCCATTCTGCGGGGCTTAATTTTGGCGATTGCTTCGCTTATGAAGTCGCCAAGACGAATGATTGTCCCTTGCTTTTTGTCGGCAATGATTTTTCCCAGACCGATGTGACGGCGGCGATCTGATCCCATGAAAAGGCGGACGACATGAAATCCTACCGCAAGGAACTCTGGTTCGATACGCCGGGCCGCCGCGCCCTCGTCAATATCACGCCGCAGGTTGAAGCCGCCTTGCGCGAGAGCGGCGTGCAGGAAGGTCTGGCGCTGGTCAACGCCATGCACATCACCGCCTCGGTGTTCATCAACGACGACGAGAGCGGGTTGCATCACGATTATGAAGTCTGGCTGGAAAAGCTCGCGCCGCATGAGCCGGTCGCCTCCTATCGCCATAACCGCACGGGCGAGGACAATGCGGACGCCCATATGAAACGCCAGATCATGGGCCGCGAGGTGGTGGTGGCGATCACCGCCGGAAAACTCGATTTTGGGCCGTGGGAGCAGATTTTCTATGGCGAATTCGACGGCGGGAGGAGGAAGCGGGTTTTGGTGAAGATCATCGGAGAATGACGCCGCTTGTTCCGGCCGCCTTGCGCCCTGGGCTTCAAAAATCTAAACCTCGCGCAAAGCCGAGGATCAAATGACCCCCTTCCAACCCCAATCAGAATTTCTGCGCACCCTTTCCGCGCGAGGGTTCATCCATCAATGTTCCGACCTCGAAGGGCTGGACAGGAAGGCGCTTTCCGGCGACCTCATCGCCTATATCGGCTTCGACTGCACCGCCGCCTCGCTGCATGTCGGCTCGCTGCTGCCGATCATGATGCTGCACTGGCTGCAAAAGTCCGGCGGGAAGCCGATCGCCCTGATGGGCGGCGGCACGACGCGCGTCGGCGACCCGTCCGGCAAGGACGAAAGCCGCAAGATGCTGACTGTCGAGCAGATCGAAGCCAACAAAAGGTCGATCCAGAAAATTTTCGAGAAATTTCTGACCTTTGGCGCGGAAAAGACCGACGCCTTGCTCAGCGACAACGCGGAATGGTTGTGCAAGCTCAACTACATCGACTTCCTGCGCGACGTCGGCCGGCATTTTTCCGTCAACCGCATGATGGCGATGGATTCGGTCAAGCTGCGGCTGGAGCGCGAGCACGAGCTGTCCTTCATCGAATTCAACTACATGTGCCTGCAAGCCTATGATTTCGTCGAGCTGAACCGCCGCCATGATTGCGTCTTGCAGATGGGCGGCTCGGATCAATGGGGCAATATCGTCACCGGCCTCGATCTCGGCCGGCGCATGGGCACGCCGCAGCTTTACGCGTTGACCTCGCCGCTGCTGACCACGGCCTCGGGCGCGAAAATGGGCAAAACCGCCGCCGGCGCGGTCTGGCTCAACGCCGACATGCTGCCGGTCTACGATTACTGGCAATATTGGCGTAACGCCGAGGACGCCGACGTCGCAAGGTTCCTAAAGCTGTTCACGACCTTGCCGCTCGACGAGATCGCCCGGCTGGCGGCGCTCCAAGGCGCGGAAATCAACGAGGCGAAAAAAATTCTCGCCAACGAGGCCACCGCTTTGCTGCATGGACGCGCCGCCGCCGGCCAGGCCGCCGAGACCGCGCGCAAAACCTTCGTCGAGGGCGTGGTGGCGCAGGACCTGCCAAGCGTCGCAATCGCCGCCGCCGAGGTCGCGGCGGGCCTGGGCGTGCTGTCGGCCTTTGTCAAGGCCGGCCTGACGCCCTCGACCGGCGAGGCGCGGCGCCAGATCAAGGGCGGCGGGCTGAAGCTCAACGATGCGACCGTGACCGACGAGCGCTACGTGCTGGGCGCGGTCGATTTTGCCTGTGACGGCGTCGCCAAGCTTTCGGTCGGCAAGAAGAAACACGTGCTGCTCAGGCCGGAGTGAGTGCAAGACCTCAGACTCTCGCGCCGCGTCGCGTCGCTTCGCCGTTGCGCGGACCGCCTCAGTCGCTGTCCACGAAATAGGCGTCCACGGTCGCCTCGGAGACGTCTTCGAGCCGGGCCGGCGACCATTTCGGCTTGCGGTCCTTGTCGATCACCGCCGCGCGAATGCCTTCGCGCATGTCGTGACCGCGCATGATGTGGGTGGCCGCCGTCAACTCCATCGCCAGACAGGGCGCGAGCTTGCCATATTGCCGGCCCTTGCGCAGGGCGCGCAGGGTAATTTTGAGCGAGGTCGGCGAATTGCCGCGAATTTTCTGCAAATCCTCCAGCGATTGGGGTTCGCCCCCCGCCTCCAGCCGCGCGCAGATTTCCTCGACGCTGTCGGACGCATAAGCGGCGTCGATCCGCTGGCGGTCGTCGGCCAGTTGGCCAGGCGCGGGCGGCGTCGCCAGCGCCCGCAGCCGGCTCGCGACATCCTCCGTCGTGCGGCAGTCGCTCAGCAGCCGGGGCAGATCGGCGAGCCGCGCATTCTCGATATGCACATCGGCGAGGCCGAGGAAAAGCGCGTCGGCGGCCCCGATGCGACCGGCGGTCAGCGCCAGCTGGGTTCCGCCTTCGCCGGGCGCCTGCGACAAGAGATAGGAGCCGCCGACGTCGGGCAGGAAGCCGATACTGGTCTCCGGCATGGCGATGGTGGTGGTCTGCGTGACGATGCGATGCGAGCCGTGGGCGGAAAGGCCGATGCCGCCGCCCATGACGATGCCGTTCATCACCACGACGACGGGCTTGGAATAATCGGCGATGGCCTGGTTGAGCGCATATTCGTCGCGCCAGAACGCCGCCGGCCTCGGATCGCCGGCCAGCATGGCCTCGTATATGTCGCGAATATCGCCGCCGGCGCAAAAGCCGCGCTCGCCCGCCCCCCGAATCAGCACGAGATGAACGGAAACGTCGGCGCTCCACGCCGCCAGCGCCGACGCGATGGTCCTTACCATGCCATGGGTCAGCGCATTGATCGCCTTGGGGCGATTGAGCGTGATGAAGCCCACCCCTTCGGCGACATCGACCAGAACTTCCGCTTCCGCATTCATGCCGGCGACCTGCCAATTCTCGTTTGCCCGGGATCACCTAAACCGACCCGGGGCGCCGGCTCAACCCGGTCGAACTGCCTACATATAAAATGGCGTCGATCTCAGCTCTGCGCCTCTTCTTCCGAGCGTTCGTAAATATGCGGCGCAACCCCGCGCTTGCTCAGCGCCGCGCCCAGTTTGGCGCGCAGGAAGCCGCTGGTGGTATAGCGGGTGACCTCGCTGTAATAGGCGTCCATCAGACCCCGCACCATGTCGGAATAGTCGTCGAGCAATTCCGGCATGATGACGAATTTGTCGTAGTTGACCACCGCGCTGACCTTGCGCCCGAGCGGCGCGAGAATCGATTGCACCAGCAGCCTGATGTTCTCGATATCCGCCTTGCTGCGCACCGAATAGCGTTCGAGATTGACGAAGAACAGGCCCTTGCTCGCGTCCCAGTTGAACCTCTGCTCGATCGGCAGGCTCAGGAGATCGTCGCGCAGCCCCATCGGCTTGTCGGCGAAAATCCGCGCATCCATCAAGGCGGGATCGCGCGCGACGATCGGCTTGAAATCCATATGGGACAGAATATCGCGCTCGATATCGACGCCGGGCGCCACTTCGATCAGCTCTATCCCGTCCTCGCGCAGGGCGAAGACGCAGCGTTCGGTGACGTAGAGCACCGGCTGCTGGCGCGAGAAGGCGATCTTGCCGGAAAAGGTGCGGTGCTCGACCTCGGCTACGAATTTGCGCGACTTGCCTTCGCGCAAAATCGCCAATTTCCCCTCCTTGAGCGCCACTTCGAGATTGCCGGCGGTGAAGGTGCCGACGAAAATCACCTTCTTGGCGTTCTGGCTGATATTGATGAATCCGCCGGCGCCGGCCAGTCGCGGACCGAATTTCGACACGTTCAGATTGCCGCTGCGGTCGGCCTGCGCCAGCCCCAGAATGGCGAGGTCGAGGCCGCCGCCATCGTAGAAGTCGAACTGATAGGGCTGGTCGATCACCGCCTGGGTGTTGACCGCCGCGCCGAAATCCGTGCCGCTCGCCGGAATGCCGCCGATGACCCCGGGCTCGGCGGTCAGGGTGAACAGATCGATGATCTTTTCCTCGTTGCCGACGGCGGAGACGCCTTCCGGCATCCCGATGCCGAGATTGACGACGCTGTTGGGCTTGAGCTCCAGGGCGGCGCGGCGGGCGATGATCTTGCGTTCGGACATCGGCATGACCGGCAGGGCGCCGGCGCGCACGCGGATTTCGCCGCTATAGCCCGGATTATATTGGGTGGAGAAGGTCTGCCAGTGGTTTTCGGGCTTGGCCACCACCACGCAATCGACGAAAATGCCGGGAATTTTCACCTGGCGCGGATTGAGGCTGCCGCTTTCGGCGACCCGCTCGACCTGGGCGATGACAATGCCGCCGGAATTATGCGTCGCCATGGCTATGGCCAGCGATTCGAGGGTCAGCGCCTCTTTTTCCATGGTCAGGTTGCCGTCGGCGTCGCCGGTGGTGGCGCGGATGATGCCCACATCGATGGGAAAGGCGCGATAGAACAGATATTCCTTGCCGCCGATGATCATCAGCTCGACGATATCCTCGGTGGTCCTGGCGTTGAGCTTGCCGCCGCCGTTGCGCGGATCGACGAAAGTGCCGAGGCCGACGGCGCTGATATGGCCGGGCCGATGGGCGGCGATGTCGCGAAACAGATGCGAGATCACGCCCTGCGGCAGGTTATAGGCCTCGATCAGGTTGGAGGTGGCCAGCGCTTGCAGTTTCGGCGCAAGGCCCCAATGGCCGCCGATGATCTTCTTGACCAACCCCTCATGGCCGAGGTGATTGAGGCCGCGTTGCTTGCCGTCGCCCTGCCCCGCCGCATAGACGAGCGTGAGGTCGCGGGGCGCGCCGGCCACTTCCGGTTCGCTGGCGCTGCCCTTCAGAAAGCGCTCTTCCAGCGCCATGGCGATTTCTTCGGCGAAACCAATGCCGACGAAGCCGCCGGTGGCGAGGGTGTCGCCATCCTGGATCAGCCGGACCGCCTCGGCGGCGGTGACGACCTTGCCGAGTTCGGAAGCTCTGAGATAGGGCAGCGCGGGATGGTTGGGCATTTTTCTCCCCCTTGTTAGCGATCGGATGGCGCCGCGCCGCGACAGGCAAGACCCGGCCTGCGTTCCGGCATGAACCGATGCGGAAAAGGCGCGGGAATTGAATTTCCAGGACCGGCGCCGGCCGAGTTCGACGGCGGCAAATGCGGCAAACGGCCCGCATCGCCCCGAACAGCGCCAGGGCCGACTATCCAGATCATCGTTTCCTCCGCCTGTTGGCGCCCGTTCGTTCGACGACGGGAAGTCCTTGGCCCGGATATGAACACGGCCCGACGACGGGCGAAAGGCGGTTTCTCATCCGTGTCCGGAAAATTTTGCGGCCAATCGTCGCCGGGCGCGTCGCGCGGCGGCGACCGGCGAAACATTCGAGCACCGGTTGTTGACAGAAAAGGCGCGAAAAAAATCCCTTAAATCGCGCCGGGTTCCTCGGCATCGCAAGAACCAAGGGCCGGGACGAATTTTGCTTTTGCCGCGAAAATTGACAAGTTTGGCTTGTATCGTGGTCCAGTTCGATTTATGTGCTTGGCAGCTTAGTATCTGAAATCTTGGATTTTTCGGCAATTCCGCGACCTTTCGCGCCGAGACGCAGCCGAGCGCCAGCCGTCCTTCGACGCTGTCGGCAGATTGTCGGAAAAGTCCGGGAAAACGCCTTTAGCCCACCTAACCTGATGCGAGCCTTCGATGAAAATTGCAATTTACGGTTTGGGATACGTCGGACTTACCGCCGCCGCCTGCCTGACTTCCGAGGGGCATTGGGTGCTCGGCGTCGATGTCAGCGAACGCAAGGTCAAGGAAGCCAATTCCGGCAAGTCGCCGATCCAGGAGCCGGGTCTCGAGGACCTGCTTTCCAAGGCGGTCGCCGGCGGCCTGCTGCATTGCACGACCGACGGCTCGCAGCAACTCAACCAATGCGACCTGGCGATCGTCTGCGTCGGCACCCCGAGCGGCGTCGACGGGTCGCACAACATGACCTATATCGCCGAAGTGTCGCGCCAGATCGCCACAGCCGTCGATCCCAAACGCCAAACGCCGCTGACCGTCGTCTATCGCTCGACGATTCGTCCCGGCACGATCGAGGAATTGATCAAGCCGATTTTCGAATCGACGCTCGGCAAGAATTTCAGCTGCATCGAACTGGTCTATAATCCCGAGTTCCTGCGCGAAGCCTATGCGATCAACGATTATTTCAATCCGCCGAAAATTGTCATCGGCACGGTCGACAGCCTGCCCAACCCGCGCATGGAAGAATTGAACAAGAACATCAAGGCGCCGGTTTTCTATACGAAATATCGTGAATCCGAGATCACGAAATTCGTCGACAACACGTTTCACGCGGTAAAAGTGGCCTTCGCCAACGAAATCGGCCGAGTCTGCACGCAGCTCGGCATCAGCGCCAGCAAGATGCATGAAATCTTCATCTCCGACACGAAGCTGAACATTTCGCCCTATTATTTCCGGCCGGGCGGCGCTTTCGGCGGCTCCTGCCTGCCCAAGGACGTGCGCGCGCTGCAATATATTGCGGCGGATGTCGGGGCCAACACCCGCCTGATCGACGCCCTGCTGCGCTCCAATGAAGCCCACAAGCATTTCCTCTACGAACAGGTGACGGCGGACCTGCCGCCGGGCGGATCGGTGCTGATGCTTGGCCTGGCGTTCAAGAAGGAAAGCGACGACCTGCGCGAAAGCCCGAAAGTCGACATGGCGCGCAAATTGCTGAACGCCGGATACAAACTTTCGATCTATGACCCCTATCTCCATCCACAACAGCTGATCGGGCAGAATCTCGGATACAGCTTCCTGCATCTGCCGACCCTGCCGGATCTCCTCGTTTCGGCGGAAACCATCGCAACCCAGACCTATGATGTCGTCGTCGACATGAGCGGCATGGCGGCAGGACTGACCCTCAATTGCGGCAAACTCCTCAATCTCGACCGGCTTTCCTGAAATCTTTCGCGTTTCATGCGAACCGCGAAAGACTCCCGATTGCCTTTCTTGCACGCCGCTCCACGGAGAGCCTCAAACATGCGTGAGAATATCTCCCTGCTCCACAGCGCGAACCTCACCCCGACCGACGCGACCGGCGCCGAATCCCGGTCCGACTCCGCGACTCCGCTGGCCGGGCGGAAAATCCTGATCATCGTCGAGAATCTGCCGCTGCCGTTCGACCGCCGCGTCTGGCTGGAGGCGCGGACGCTGAAGGCCGCCGGCGCCGAAGTCTCGATCATCTGCCCGACCGGCAAAGGCTACGAGACGCTCGAAGAGGACATTGAGGGCGTCCATATCTACCGGCACCCGCTGCCGGTGGAAGCGGCCTCTGCGGGCGGCTATCTGCGCGAATATCTCGCCGCCCTGACCGCCGAGACGCGGCTGGCCTGGAAGATTTTCTTCCAGCGCGGGTTCGACGTCATCCAGGGGTGTAATCCGCCCGACCTGATTTTCCTCGTCGCGCTGCCCTTCAAATTGCTCGGGCGCAAATTCATCTTCGACCATCACGACGTCAATCCGGAGCTTTACGAGGCGAAATTCGGACGTCGGGACTTTTTCTGGCGCCTGCTCAATCTCGTCGAGCGCCTGACCTTCATGACCGCAGATGTCTCGATGGCCACCAATGAAAGTTACCGCGCCATCGCCATCCGGCGCGGCAAGATGGACCCGGACAAGGTTTTCGTCGTTCGTTCCGGCCCGGAAATCGAGCGCATCAAGCCGGTCCCGCCCAATCCCGCCTGCAAGCGCGGACGCCGCTACCTGGTCGGCTATGTCGGCGTGATGGGCGACCAGGAGGGCATCGACCTGCTGCTGGAATCGGTTCGCCACATCGTCCACGATCTCGGCCGGACCGATATCCAGTTCACCCTGGCCGGATCGGGTCCAAGCGTCGACGCGCTCAAGGAGCTCAGCCGCAAACTCAAGGTCGACGACTATGTCGCCTTTTCCGGACGCGTCCCGGACGCCGAACTGTTCGAGTTGCTTTCGACCGCCGACGTCTGCGTCAATCCCGACCGCGTCAACGCCATGAACGATCTATCGACCATGAACAAGATCATGGAATATATGGCTTTCGCCAAGCCCATCGTCCAGTTCGACGTCGCCGAAGGCCGTTTTTCGGCGCAAGACGCCTCGCTTTACGCCGACAAGAACGACCCTGTCGATTTCGCCGACCGCATTCTCGAACTGCTGGGCGACGACGACAAACGCCGCGAAATGGGAGAATACGGGCGCAAGCGGGTCGTCGAGGAACTGTCCTGGGCGCGCCAGCGTCCCGCCCTGCTTCAGGCCTACCTCACCGCCCTCGCCTGAGCTTATTTCACAAGTTTCTGATTTTTCAAGTATTTCTCCATCGGGCCCGCTATTTGTGCTAGCGTGCCCTTTATTGATGCGCTGGGCGTCATGATCGGTGGCGGGCCAGCGAGGCCGCTTTCAAACTTGAGCCGGCAAAAAAGTTTAACCTAGGTCAATTCCGCGGCCTCGCGACGCGATATAATCTGGTCTTTTGGATCGTGAACTTTTCATAGACACAACCTGAGATAGTATTGGGCTGTCGTTGACCATCGGCCCGTGAAATGGACCGATGGGTTGCGCCTGCTGGAGCGGCGCCGTCCGGCCGGGCGTCGCGAGACGGCAGTCGTCAGGGACGCGGCGGACGCCGGCAAGCCGGAAGCCCCATAACAAGGGTCCAGGACAAGGTTATCCTGGGCAATGGCATAACGAGGCGATCGATTTGAACCAGAACGTTGACCCCAACCCCTCGCAGGAGCCATTGCGCCATTCGGGTTTGCGGGCCTTGTGCGGCATCGCCGCGTTTTATCGGATCGCCGCCGATCCTGGCCATCTGGCCAAGGAACAGGCGCTGTCCGCCGATGAGGCCAGCCCCCGCGATCTGATCCGCGCGGCCATATCCATCGGGCTCAAGGCCCGCATCGTCGAAAATCCCTCGGCGGCCCGCCTGGCCGGCGCGCCGGTTCCCGCGATCCTGCGGCTTAAGGGGGGCGGCTACATCATTTTCGGCGGCGCCGCGGCGGGCGAGAAATGGCGCGTCGTCGATCCCGTCACCCACATCGCCCGCGAACTGCCGCTCGAAGAATTGCGGGCGGAGATCGAGCCGGAGCTGATCCTGGTCGCCCGCCATTTCAGCGGCGCCGGCATCGATCCGCGCAGCTTCGGCTTTCTGTGGTTCGCGCCCTCGCTATGGCGTTATCGCAAGCCGCTCGCCCATGTGCTGATCGCCTCGTTCTTCGTGCAGATTTTCGCGCTGGTGTCGCCGCTGTTCTTCCAGGTGGTGATCGACAAGGTGCTGACCCATCGCGGTTATTCGACCCTGTTCGTGCTGGTCGGCGGCCTCGCCCTGATCGGCCTGTTCGACGTGGCGCTGCAATATCTGCGCTCCTACGCCCTGTCGCACACCACCAATCGCATCGACGTCGAACTGGGACAGCGGCTGTTTCGTCACCTGACCCGGCTGCCGGTCTCCTATTTCGAGACGAGGCCGACCGGCCAGACCGTGGCGCGGGTGCGCGAACTGGAGACGATCCGCAATTTTCTCACCGGACAGGGCCTGTTTTCGGCGCTCGACCTGTTCTTCACCTTCGTCTTCATCGCCGTGCTGTTCGCCTATTCGTGGAAGCTGACGCTGATCGTGCTGGCGACCATCCCGCTCTACATCGCCATCGCGGCGCTGACCCGCCCGCTGTTGCGCGAAAAGCTCAACGAAAAGTTCAATCGTGGCGCGGAAAGCCAGCAGTTTCTGGTCGAATCCATCGTCGGCATGCAAACCATCAAGGCCGCCTCGGTGGAGCCGGTGGTGGCCCAGCAATGGGAGGAACGGCTCGCGGCCTATGTCCGTTCCGCCTTCGGGACCGCCATGCTCGGCGCAAAGGGCCAGAACGCCATCCAGTATATTTCGAAACTCTCCACCGCCCTGTTGCTGCTGTTCGGCGCCAAGGCGGTGATCGACGGCGAACTGAGCGTCGGCGAGTTGGTCGCCTTCAACATGATCGCGGCGCAGGTGGCGCAACCGGTGCTGCGGCTGTCGCAACTGTGGCAGGATTTCCAGCAGGTGCAGATTTCGGTCGAACGGCTCGGCGACATTCTCAATTCGCCGGTCGAGCCGACCCCGAAAGTGCGCGCCCAATTGCCCCCGCCGCGCGGCAAGATCGAGTTCCGCAATGTCTCCTTCCGCTATCGCCCCGATGCGCCGCAGGCGCTAAAGCAGGTCTCGCTGCGGGTCAAGCCGGGCACGGTGATCGGCATTGTCGGCCCGTCGGGCTCGGGCAAATCGACCCTCACCAAGCTCATCCAGCGATTCTATATTCCGGAAGAAGGACAGGTGCTGCTCGACGACGCCGACCTCGCCCAGGTCGATCCCTCCTGGCTGCGCAGCCATATCGGCGTGGTGCTGCAGGAAAACCTTTTGTTTCACCGCACCATTCACGAGAATATCGCCTTGGCCAACCCGGCCCTGGCGCGGCCGCAGGTGATGGCGATCGCGCGGCTCGCCGGCGCCGACGAATTCATCGGCAAATTGCCCAAGGGCTATGACACGATGATCGAGGAGCGCGGCGCCAATCTCTCCGGCGGCCAGCGCCAGCGCATCGCCATCGCCCGGGCGCTGGCGACCAATCCGCCGATCCTGATCTTCGACGAGGCGACTTCGGCGCTCGATTACGAGAGCGAACGGATCATCCAGCAAAACATGCGGCAGATCGTGCAGAACCGCACGGTGTTCATCATCGCCCACCGCCTCGCGGCGGTGCGCGAGTGCGACGTCATCGTCGGCATGATCGACGGACGGCTGGTCGAAGCCGGATCGCACGCCGAATTGCTGAAAAATCCCCAGGGACTTTATGCGCGTCTGTGGGCGATGCAGAACGAACGGGCGGAAGCATGAGCGAAGTCCAGGAAACCAGGCAAGCCAAAGAAGCCAGGGAAGCCAAGGAAGCCCCGGCTGCGCCGGTCGCGCGCAAACCGCAACCCTTCGTCGCCGACCGGGAATTTTTGCCGGCCGATCTGGAAATACTGGAAACGCCGCCCTCGCCGGTGCGGATGGCGCTGATCCTGCTGATCGGCGCGCTTGTGGTCTGCGCCCTGGTATGGAGCTGGTTCGGCCGTCTCGACATCGTCGCGGTGGCGCAGGGCAAGATCCAGCCAGCCGGCCGGGTCAAGGTGATCCAACCGCTGGAGGCCGGCAAGGTCGCGGCGATTCGCGTCGAAAACGGCCAGCAGGTGAAGGCCGGCGACGTGCTGATCGAAATGGACGCCGGCGATGCGCGGGCCGAGGAGGCCGACGCCCAGGCCGCCTACAACGCCTATGGCGCCGAGGCGCTTCGCCGAAACGCCGCCGTCGCCGCCGCCCAGGCGCGCAAGCTGGCGCCTCCGCCGGCGATCGACTGGCGTCCCGAGATGCCGCAACCGATCCGCCAGCGCGAGGAACAAGTGCTGTCCGGCGATCTGGCGCAACTTTCCGACGCCGTCGCCAGCTTCGACGCGCAGATCCGCCAGAAGGAAATCGAGCGCGACCGCCTGAGCGCCACCATGGCGTCGCAAAGCCAGTTGATCGCGACGCTACAGGAGCGCGTGGACATGCGCTCGTCGCTGGTCCAGTCGGGTTCCGGCGCGAAGTCGGCGCTTATCGACGCCAAGGAGACAATGCTATATCACACGGCGCAACTGTCCACCCAGCAGGGCCAGCGCGACTCGGCCATCGCCAATCTCGACGTGCTGGCGCGCGACCGCGACAAGACTTTTTCCAATTTCATCGCCGAAAACGGCCAGAAACTCGACGAAGCGCAAAGGCAGGCCGACGGCGCGCGCGAAAAGCTGGTCAAGGCCAAGCTGAAGTCGGAGCGCATGGACCTGCGCGCTCCAATCGATGGCGTTGTCTACGGGCTTTCGGTCAGCACCATCGGTCAGGTGGCGGGCAGCGGCGAGGAATTGATGCGCATCGTGCCGGAAGGGGCGACGCTGGAAATCGAATGCTATCTGGCCAACAAGGACGTAGGCTTCGTCAAGCCGGGCCAGGCGGCCGTGGTCAAGATCGAATCCTTCCCCTTCACCCGCTATGGCACGCTGGAGGCGACGGTCGAACGGGTGGCGAGCGACGCCATCCCCGAACCCGAGGCGCAGCAGGCGGAAGGCGATTCGGCGCGCCGGCAGAAGGAAAAAACCTTCGGCGGCGGCCAGCGCACGCAAAATCTGGTGTTTCCGGTGACGCTGAAACCTTCGCGCACCAAAATGAACATCGACGGCCAGACCATCCCGCTGACGCCCGGCATGGCGGTCAGCGTCGAAATCGCCACCGGCAATCGCCGCATTCTGGAATATATCTTCTCGCCGCTGGTCGAAACCGCCTCGCAGGCGATGAAGGAAAGATAGGCGGCGACCTTTTGCCGGAGGTCCTGACCTTCGGTAATACCCGGACTCTGAAGTCGTGACTTCCGAGTCCCGGTCAGGCGCGAATCCGCAGCCGGGCGCGCGCTAGGAAAAAGGAATAGACTTTTGGAAGCGGAGGCGGTCGTCATTGGCGCCGGCGTGGTGGGGCTGGCGGTTGCCCGCCGACTGGCCGAGGCCGGGCGCGAACTCATCGTGCTGGAGGCCGAAAACACCATCGGTTCGCAAACCTCCTCGCGCAATTCCGAGGTGATCCATGCGGGACTTTATTATCCCCGGGACAGTTTGAAGGCCCGGGCCTGCGTCGCTGGCCGGAAAAAACTTTACGCCTATTGCGAATCGCGGAAAATTCCGGCGCGCAACATCGGCAAATTGATCGTAGCGGCCGCGCCGGCGCAAGAGGCCCGTCTCGCCGGCCTGTTGCGTCAGGGCCTGGAGAATGGCGTTGACGACCTGCGCTGGCTCGATGGCGCGGAGGCGGCGCGGATCGAGCCGGAAGTCCGCGCCCACGCCGCCCTCCATTCGCCCTCGACCGGAATTATCGACAGCGCCGCTTTGATGCTGTCGCTTCAGGCGGATGCCGAAAATAGCGGCGCCCAATTCGCGTTTCGCAGCAAGGTGACGCGGATCGACCGCTCGGGCGGGCGTTTCGCCGTCTTTACCGAGGATAGCGCGAACGAGCCGCTGCTCTGCCGGATTCTGGTCAATTGCGCCGGCCATGGCGCCCATGGCGTCGCCCGCGCGATGGAAGGTTACCCATCGGAACTGGTCCCGCCGCGCTTTCTCGCCAAGGGCAATTATTGCTCGGTTTCGGGCCGCTCGCCGTTTTCGCATCTCGTCTATCCCCTGCCCGCGCCGGGGAGCCTCGGCGTGCATGTGGCGCTCGACCTCGCCGGAAACATGCGGCTGGGCCCGGACCTGCACTGGGTGGACGAGCTCGATTATCGGCCGACGCCGGGCGTCGAGCCGGCTTTCCGCGACGCCGTCGCACAGTTCTGGCCGGGGATTCTTTCGCGCGACATTGCCGTGGCTTCCTGCGGCGTCCGGCCGAAAATCGGCGGGCCGGGCGAGGCGGCCGCCGATTTCCGCCTCGACGGGCCGCGCCGCCATGGGATCGGCGGCCTTGTTCATTGTTTCGGGATCGAATCGCCCGGCCTGACCTCGTCGCTGGCGCTGGCGGACCTGATCGCGGCGCAACTCGGGGCGGAATAAAAAGAAGGCGCCGCCGGAACTCACCGGCGGCGCCTTCGATGATCGGCCTGCGCCCGTCCGGTTCACACCGGCTGGGCGGTTTCCTTCGGCTTCCTGCGGGCGCGCACTTCCGGCTCGGCGCGCACTTTCTTGCGGCCGGCCTCGACGATCTCCTTGTCGGGACGCGGCAGCACCGGCCCATCGGGGAAGACGAACACCAGTTTCGATTCCGACCCCTCGCCGGCGACCACCACCCGCACCGTTCCGCCGTTCTTGAGCCGGCCGAACAGCACCTCGTCGGCCAGCGGCGTCTTGATATGGGTCTGAATGACCCGCGCCATCGGCCGCGCGCCCATCGCCTGATCATAGCCGCGCTCGATCAGCCAGAGCCGGGCCTCGTCGGAAAGTTCGATCGCCACATTGCGGTCGGCCAGTTGGACTTCGAGCTGCATGACGAACTTGTCCACCACCTTGGCGATGACCTCGGTGGGCAGATGGCTGAACGGCACGATGGCGTCGAGCCGGTTGCGGAATTCCGGCGCGAACATCCGGTTGATCGCCTCGACGTCCTCGCCGCTGCGCTTGTTCTGGGTGAAGCCGAAGCTCGCCCGCGCCATGTCGGCCGCGCCGGCGTTGGTCGTCATAACCAGGATCACGTTGCGGAAGCTGATCTGCTTGCCGTTGTGATCGGTCAGCTTGCCGTGGTCCATCACTTGCAGCAGGATGTTGTATAGGTCGGGATGGGCCTTTTCGATTTCGTCGAGCAGCAGCACGCAATGCGGATGCTGGTCGACGGCGTCGGTCAGAAGCCCTCCCTGCTCGAAGCCGACATAGCCGGGAGGCGCGCCGATCAGCCGGCTGACCGTATGGCGCTCCATATATTCCGACATGTCGAAACGCACCAGTTCGACGCCCAAAGCCTTCGCAAGCTGGTTGGCCACTTCGGTCTTGCCGACGCCGGTGGGACCGGAGAACAGGTAGGAGCCGATCGGCTTTTCCATGTCGCGCAGACCGGCGCGGGCGAGTTTGATCGCCGAGGTCAACACGCCGATGGCCTCGTCCTGGCCATAGACCACCCGACGCAGGGTCGTATCGAGATGGCGCAGCACCTCCGCGTCGTCCTTGGACACGGATTTGGGAGGGATCCGCGCCATGGTCGCCACGGTCGCCTCGATCTCCTTGACGCCGATGACGCGCTTGCGGCGATTTTCCGGCGTCAGCATCTGCGCCGCGCCCGATTCGTCGATCACGTCGATGGCCTTGTCGGGGAGCTTGCGGTCATGGATATAGCGCGCCGAAAGCTCTACCGCCGCCTTCACGGCCTCCTGGGTGTAGCGCAGCTTGTGATATTCCTCGAAATAGGGCTTCAAGCCCTTGAGGATCTCGATGGCGTCGGGGATCGACGGTTCGTTGACGTCGATTTTCTGGAAGCGCCGCACCAAAGCGCGGTCCTTCTCGAAATATTGCCGGAATTCCTTGTAGGTGGTCGAGCCGATGCAGCGCAGCCCGCCCTGGGCCAGCGCCGGCTTGAGCAGGTTAGAGGCGTCCATCGAACCGCCGGAGGTCGCCCCGGCGCCAATCACGGTGTGGATTTCGTCGATGAACAAAATCGCCTTCTTGTGCTGCTCGATCTCCTTCATCACCTGCTTGAGGCGTTCCTCGAAATCGCCGCGATAGCGTGTGCCGGCAAGAAGAGCGCCCATGTCGAGCGCATAGACCGTTGCGCCGCGCAACACCTCGGGAGTCTCGCCCTTGACGATCTTGCGGGCCAGACCCTCGGCGATCGCCGTCTTGCCGACGCCGGGATCGCCGACCAGCAGCGGATTATTCTTCTGGCGGCGGCACAGGACCTGAATGGTGCGCAGCACTTCAGGCTCGCGCCCGATCAGCGGATCGATCCGCCCATCCTTCGCCTTGTGGTTGAGGTTTACACAGTAAGCCTCTAATGCGGTTTCCTTTTTCTTGGGTTCCTGATCCTTGCTCTCACGCGCGCCTTCCGACCTTTCGGTCTCTTCCTCGGCGCCGCGCGGCGTCTTGGACGGGTCGTTGAGACCGGGGCGCTTGGCGATGCCGTGGCTGATGTAATTGACCGCATCGTAACGCGTCATTTCCTGCTCCTGCAGGAAATAGGCGGCGTGGCTCTCGCGCTCGGCGAAAATCGCGACCAGCACATTGGCGCCGGTGACTTCCTCGCGTCCGGAGGACTGCACATGGATGACCGCGCGCTGGATCACGCGCTGGAAACCGGAGGTGGGCTTGGGGTCCTCGT
The DNA here is from genome assembly GCF_903903185.1 of uncultured Rhodoblastus sp. Lineage (GTDB taxonomy): Bacteria > Pseudomonadota > Alphaproteobacteria > Rhizobiales > Beijerinckiaceae > Rhodoblastus. The sequence continues at coordinate 30,021 of NZ_CAIUXT010000244.1, read as the reverse complement.
GCAATTCAGTGGTCAGGTTGTCGAGTTCATGCTCGATGTAACCGACCAGGCTCTTGCGCAAAGCTTCGACATCGACCGAACAAGCGCGCATGACGGCTGCGGCTTCCGCGTCGTCCAGCAGGCTCAACAAGAGATGTTCCAGCGTCGCATATTCATGCCGGCGCTCGGAGGCTACGGCAAGAGCGCGGTGAAGAGTCTGTTCGAGGTTGCGCGAGAAAGACGGCATAAGTTCTGCCTCACTTCTTTTCCATGACGCATTGCAGCGGATGCTGATGCTTTCGGGCGTGATCCATCACCTGGGTCACTTTGGTGTCAGCTACTTCATAGGTATAAACGCCACATTCGCCGACTCCATTATTGTGCACCTGCCACATGATGCGATTGGCGTCGTCGATATTTTTATGGAAATAGGTGCATAATACGGCAATGACGAAGTCCATGGGCGTGTAATCGTCATTGAGCAACAGGACACGATACATCGAAGGCCGCTGGGTCTGGGTCTTCGTCCGGGTAATGACAGCCGTCCCCGATCCGGATCCCTGGCCGTCGCCCGGAGGTTTTTTTCCGCCTTTCGCCGCCAAAACCCGCGCCGCGCTCGCGGGCAAAGGTCCAACCGATCCGCCGACGATCGGCGCCGGTCCGGTCTTCTGCGCCGGTTCGGCGTTGCGCCCCGGTTCATTTTTTCGCCCGGGTTGAGTCTTCTGCCTGAACAAGACCGTCCTCTCCTCAAGATCGAAAAACGTGGCGCTGGCGCCCGACTCCTATTCTAGGCGTCCAATTCGCGTTTAATTTAGGCGCCAAGGGAAATTTTTGGAGAGGCGCCTGCTCCATCATGCAATTTATGCGCCGAACACCGACTCCGCCAGTACCGCCGGAAATTTTATTCGAAATTCCAGCCTGCGCCCGAATTCTTGCCCCAAACTCTTGCCCCAAACTCTTGCCCCAAACCGGTCTGCGCCGGCCCGTGCAATCCTTCGCAACGGGCGATAGCCAAATATACGCGAAAAAAAAGGGCAAAGTTCAAAAAAGCGAAAGCGGATTCCACAGCGCCGGGTTCCGTCGCGAATCGAAAAAGCAAAAGCCCGGTCGAAAAGACCGGGCTTGAGCATGTCGCATCGAACTAAGCAGGAACGACCCATCCGGTAAAACGCTCCGGGACGCGGGCTTACCAACCAGAGCCGGCCTGAAAATCAGTTGGCCGACGCCTTGACCTTGGCGAACGCGGATTCGACCGGCTTGAAAGCTTCCTTGGCGACGTTGGTATAGAGTTCGCCGAGCTTGGTGACCTGGGCGACAAAACCCTCATAGGATGTCTTGGCGAATTCCTGCTGCAACGCGATGGCTTCGTTCAGTTCCTTGACGGCGAGAAGCTTTTCGACGAAAGCCGAACCGCTTTCGACCGACTTCTTGGAATAGTCGGTGGTTTCGACGGCGATCGCCTGGAGCTGCTTGGAGACTTCGGTCGCGGCCGCCTGGACGGCTTCCAGCTGCGCCTTGCCGAAGTTCTGGTATTCCTCAAAATTGATAGCCATTTGGACACCTTCGGATAAGAACCGCCCGGCGGTTCTGGTTGGGGCCGCGTGGCGGCCGAAAATACGAGCAAGCGTTCTCCCCCCCGCTCGATAACCATAATCTATATGCGCTGCACAAAAAGTCAATCGATTTTGCTGCACTGCAATATTGTTTTTGCCTCCGCAGGCCTTTCCCGCCCTCCGACGCAGACTTTATCGCCCCTCGACTTGGCCTCTTGGCGCGTCGGCGCCGCCCGGCGAATTTCCTGGCAACGCTCTGCGCGATTTAGCCGCAGTCGGCCTGCTTTTTAACCGCCGGGTAACCGCGTTCCCTTAGTGTTGGCTCATGTTCGCGTCGTAACGCCGCCGTATGCGGCGCGGCGACCTCACATGCCGGACGGCGATCGGGTTCGTCCGGTCGAAAATCGGGATTGGTTTGTATGTTCAAGCGTAGCGTTCAAGGCCGCTTTGCGTCGAGCGCGGCCCTGCCGGCCCTTGTTGTCGCTCTCATCGGGGCGAGCGTCGCGACGCCCGCCGAGGCGCGCCATCATCATCGCGGCCACCGGGTCGCCTATCACGCCCACATCCGTCACCACGCCCATCACGGCCCTCGCCGCCTCCAGGCCGCCGTCGGCGGCGTCGGCGCCAGCGCGGCGATCGTCGTGGACGGCGCCACCGGACGCGTCCTCTATGGCATGAACGAGGATGCGCCGCGCCATCCGGCTTCCGTCACCAAGGTGATGACGCTTTACCTGCTGTTCGAACAGCTCGAAAAAGGCCGCTTTTCGCTCGACAGCGAAATCCCGATCTCCGCCCATGCGGCGGCGCAGGCGCCCTCGAAACTGGGGCTGCGTCCCGGCCAGAGCATTCGCGTCGAGGACGCGATCAAGGCAATCGTCACCAAATCCGCCAATGACATCGCCGTCGCGGTCGGCGAAGCGGTCGCCGACGGACCGGAAAGCGAGTTCGCCGAGTTGATGACGCGCAAGGCCCATGCGCTTGGCATGACCCACACGCTTTATCGCAACGCCTCGGGCCTGCCCAATGACGAGCAGATCACCACCGCCTCCGACCTGGCGCTGCTCGGGCGCGCCATTCAGGATCGGTTCCCCCGATATTACCGCTATTTCTCGATCCACGAATTCGCTTATCGCGGCCAGCGCATTCACAACCACAACCGTCTGATGGACCGCTGCGAAGGCATGGACGGCATCAAGACCGGCTATACCGCCGCCTCGGGTTTCAATCTTCTGTCCTCGGTCAAACGGGACGGCCATTACATCGTTTCGGTGGTGATGGGCGGGAAATCGGCGCGCGCGCGTGACAATTTCATGGACGCCCTGATCGAGGACCATATCCAGGAGGCCGGCGCCTGGCGTCCGGGCGCCCGATTCGCCGAGCAGGATCCGCCCGCCGCGGCCAGACCGCAAAGCGTGGCTCAAGAATCGGCGCCAGGCGCTTCCCAAGGCGCTTCCCAAGGCTGGTCCCTCTGGCCGAAAGCCTCCCGTGAAGACGAGGAGCGGGCCGTGCAAAAGGAAGCAGCGCGAGGGGAGCCCAAGGTCGCCCCTCCGGCGCCGGCGCCGGTCGAACGGGTCGCCGCGGCGGACAAGGGCGCGCTGCTGCCCATCGCCGCGCTCAGCCCGACGCCGCGTCCGCGCCCTGCCTATGTATCGGCCATGGCGCAAGGCGACGCCGACGATCCGCGCGGCGCCACCGCTTCGATCCCCCGCCATGTTACGACGACCGACGGTTCGACCCTTCATCAGGGCCGCCCGGGCAGCGGCTCCGCGACTCCAGCCGCCACGCATCTGATCCCCGGCCCCTCCGCCAAGACGGCCTATCGCGCCGCGACCCGTTTCGAGCCCCCCGTCAAATCCGATGCCGCAAGCGAAAACAAAGCGGATTCCAGGACGCAAGCCAAAGGCAAGGCCGACCAGGAGACCGTCGTTCAGGCCCGGCAGGCGACTGGCAAACCCGCGGTTCCCGGTTGGGTCATCCAGATTGGCGCCACCGACGACGCCGACAAGGCGGCGGCCCTGCTCTCAAAGGCCAGAAGCCAGCACGGCGCGGCGCTCGGCGCGGCCCGGCCCTTCACCGAAATGATCCGCAAGGGCGGCGGCACGCTTTATCGCGCGCGCTTCGCCGGGCTTGAGGAATCCAAAGCCGAAGCCGCCTGCAAGGCGCTGAAAAATTCCGGCTTCAATTGTTTCGCCACCCGAAACTGAGCGGCGTTTTCGCCCGGCGTTCGGTCCGCCGGGAAGATGAGTTGAAAAGTTCGTTTGCGTATCTTGTGGAGCGTATCAACCGTGTCGACGCAACAGCCTGTCCTTGGCCTGATTGATCCGGGCCGCATCGTCCGTCGTCCCCCCGTGGTCGGGATGGCGTTCCTTCATGAGGCGCCGGTGCGCCCGGATAATTTCCTGCGCGCTCGCGCCCGCACGAAGACCGAGCGTCTCATAAGCTTCCTGCTCGCTCATATCGCCGGAGCCGAAACCGCCGCGCCGCGTCCTTCCCCGCGCGTCCGCGTCACCCTCTCCTGCCGCGCGCCATCCGGCAAAGCGGCGGTCGAAATAAGCCTCTAGCAGGCGCGCGGATTCGCCATCCCGGCCGAGGCAGTCGCGATAAAGCCGGTCGCAATCCTCGCGCGGCATCGCCGATAAGCTGAGGCCCGCGAAAGGCCCCGCCAGCACCTCGCCATCGATGTCCCCGGTGACGAGGTCCAGCGTCATCTCCAGCAAGCCGGTGCGAACCCGCGACATTTGCCGCGCCTTCTGCCGTTCGGCATAAAGATCGGCGAATTTGCGCCAGCTGAATTTCTCGCCGGCGAAAAAATAAAACGACAGGCCGCCGAGTCCCGCCGCGAGGCCCAGCCGGCCGCGCAGCAGCAACAGCAGGGCGGCGGCCAGCGCCATCGCGCCGCCGCTGTTGCGCATTCCCGCCGCGACCTGCGCCGGCGAGGCGCGTCCCAGCATTCGCAATCCATAGACGCAGAGAACCAGCGCCAGCAGGCCGATCAGAAGAATGGGCATCACGTCTCCGTTTATTTCATTTGCCCGAGCAGCAATTTCGCCTCGGCCTCGCCCCGCTTCGCCCTCGCCTCCAGCGCCGCGAAACCGCCGGCGGCATAGGCGGCGGCCGCCTTGAGCAGCCCGGCGAGCCGGCCGGCTGCGCCCGCATCGAAGGCGGCATAGGCGCCGCCGGTGATCCGCGCCAGATCCTTGAAACAGGCGGCGACCTGCGCATTGCCGCCTTCCTGAAAAAAGAAGCCCTTGACGCCGCGCAGGCCGAGTTCGCCGGCGATGCGCGCCAGATCGTCGGGCTTTTCCTCCATCGCGTCGCCGATGAAGACAAAGGCTCCGACCGGCCCCTCGGCCTGCTCGGCCTTGACATGGCGCAGCACCTTGGCGATCTGGGTCTGGCCGCCGCGCACCGAGATTTTCGACATGACGCCGGCGAGCCCGGCGCCGTCGCGCACAAAGCGCGAGGCGCGGCATTCGCCGAAGCCGCGAAAATAGACGAGCTGGATGTCGAGGCCGCCGCAACCGGAGGCGGCGGAAAACATTTCCGCCTGAAGTTTTTGCGCCAGATCCCAGCTCGGCTGCCGGCTCATGGTGGCGTCGAGCGCGAAAATCAGCCGGCCGCGATCCGATATCGTCCGAACCGGGACATTTCGCGCCTTTTCAAGAAAATTCTCGACCTGGCGCTGCCGCTGCGCCGCCATGGCCGCGCCCTGCCGTTCGATCTCGCTGACCATTTTTCCTCCGCCGGCCTCGCCCTGTCGGGATAAGATGGCGAGCCTTGGGCGAAAGGCAAGCGGTCCGATTTGCGGCGGCGGCCCGAGACGGCTAGAAAAAAGAATGACCCTGCATCTCGTCAAACTCTGCGTCGGAGCGCAATCCATCGCCGACCTTCAGGCCTGGGTCGCCCTGCGGCGAAAACAGAGAGCCGGGGTTCACACCCACGTCACCCGGATGACGCCGAAACGCGCGCCGGAATTGCTCGATGGCGGCTCGCTCTACTGGGTCATCAGGGGCCAGATCGCCGCGCGCCAGCGGCTGATCGGCGTCGAACCCTTTATCGACCCCGCGGGCGTCAAGCGCTGCGCCCTGCAACTCGACGACGACATCGTCGCCGTGCGGCCCCGGCCCTGCCGCGCTTTCCAGGGCTGGCGCTATCTTGCGCCCGACGACGCTCCGCCCGACCTCGCCGCCGGGGGCGCGGGTTCGGACGAAATGCCGGAAAAACTCCGCAGCGAACTAGCCGGCCTCGGCCTGATCTGAAGTTTCCGTCTCCTGCTCCGCCTGCGGCTCGGTGGCGTGGAGCATGCGGTAATCGAGCTGCGGCAACCCGCCTTCGGAAGTGGTGAGAATGTCGGCGAATACATGGCCAAATCGCAGGTTCTGCAAGTCATAGCCCTGGCGCGCATTGACCCTCTGGCCGGAGGTGTCGTCGAGGCCGTCGAAGATCACCACAAAAAAAGCGTCCATTTCCTCGAGTTCGGCGCGTCCGAGTCCGAACAGCGGACTGGTCTCGTCGATCGGATGAAACAGGGTCCAGGAAAAGGCGAAAATCGGATTGCGGCGCTGGACCAGCGCCAGATTCCTGAAACGGCGATAGCGCACGCCCTCCGCTGTCGCCTCGGAAAACAAAAGCCAGATGTCGGCCTGCGCTTCGTTGACCGCGCTATGGCGGGCGTTGGCGATCCGGGCCATCAGCATTTGCCTGCCATCCTGCCAACCCAGCGTCATCGCGTCGGCGAACAGCACCTTGGCGCGGGGGCGGGAAAAGCGGGCGAAGACCAGACCCGTATAGACCGCCAGCGTCGACATGCCGGTGAAGATTTCCAGCGTCGTCACCAGGTGACCGTAATCGTTGGCCGGATGCATGTCGCCATAGCCGACCGTGGCGAGCGTCTCGATGGAGAAATAAAAGCGGTCGGCGAAATGGTCCGGGCGGGCGTTGGCGATGCAATCGCCGCCAAACCAGAACAGGGCGGCGAAAATCATGTTGATGGCGACAAAATAGACGGCGAATCCGAGAAAAAAGCGCGGCCAGGACACGCTCATGCAATTGTGGAAGGCGTCGCTCCAGAACGAATGCTCGAGTCCTTTGGTCAGGAATTCCCGATCGCCGATTTTGACGCTTTTGGTGCGGTCGGATTTTCTGGCGCGAATCATCGGTTGGCTCCCATGCAGGGAAAATGCCGCGCGACCGACAAAAGGCAAGCGGGAGCGTCCAAAATCCCCGGATGACGGCGCGCGCCTCAACCCCTATGCTGGCCGCGTGCCGAAAAATCCCAAACCCTTTCCGAGCCGCGAGGAAATCGTCGCCTTCATCGCCCGCGAGCGCGAGGAGGCGGAAAAGTCCGGCGCCGGCCAGCCCGACAAGATCGGCAAGCGCGAGATCGCCCGCGCTTTCGCCATTCGCGGCGACGACAAGATATTGCTCAAGAAAATCCTGAAGGAACTGGAACTCGAAGGCGCGGTCAAAAGATCGCGCGCCGGCCTGCACGAACCCGGCGCCCTGCCCCAGATCGTGCTCGCCGATATTTTGTCGCGCGACCGCGACGGCGAGTTGATCGCGGTCCCGGCCGAATGGGACGAGGCGCTCGGCCCCACCCCGCGAATCGTCGTGTTCGCGCCAAAAAAGCCGCGCGGAAATCTTCCCGCGCCGGGTATCGGCGACCGCGTGCTGTTGCGCGTCTCCCCCTTGCGCGAGACCGCCGGCCCCGCCTGGTCGGGCCGCGTGGTCAAGCTGCTGTCGCGCGCGGCGCATCGCCTGCTCGGCGTGTTCCACGAAGACCCCGCTTCGCGCGGCGGGCGCATTTCCCCCGTCGACAAGAAGCAGCGCGAAAGAGTTTTTTTCGTCTCGGAGGCCGATCGCGGCGAGGCCCGGGACGGCGATCTGGTCAGCGTCGAGACTTTTGCCCGGGGACGGACCGGCCAGCCCGGCGCCAAGGTGCGCGAGCGGCTCGGATCGATGAGCAGCGAAAAGGCCATCAGCCTCATCGCCCTCCATATTCATGCGATTCCCGACCTGTTCCGCCCCGAGACCATCGAGGCTTCGGAGGCGGCCAAAGCGGCGCGGCTCGAATCGGAAGGGTTTCGCCGCGAGGACTGGCGCGCGCTGCCGCTCGTGACCATCGACCCGCCCGACGCCAAGGATCATGACGACGCGGTCTTCGCCTGTCCCGACGACGCCCCCGACAACGCGGAAGGCTTTGTCGTCACCGTCGCCATCGCCGACGTGTCTTATTATGTCCGGCCAGGCGGCGCGCTCGACCGCGAGGCGCTGGATCGCGGCAATTCGGTCTATTTCCCCGACCGCGTCGTGCCGATGCTGCCCGAACGCATTTCCAACGATCTCTGTTCGCTGCGCCAGGGCGAGGACCGTCCGGCGCTGGCGGTAAGGATGCGTATAGGCAAGGACGGCCACAAGCTCGACCATTGCTTTTTCCGCGTGACGATGCGCTCCGCCGCCAAGCTTTCCTACCAGCAGGCGCAGGACGCCATCGACGGTCGCCCCGACGAGACCACGGCGCCCCTGCTCGATTTGGTCCTGAAACCCTTGTGGCGCGCCTATGAAGCGGTGAAACTCGCCCGCGTAAAGCGCTCGCCGCTCGATCTCGACCTGCCCGAGCGCAAGATCCTGCTCAAACCCGACGGCACGGTGGATCGCGTGCTGACGCCGCCGCGTCTCGACGCCCACAAGGTGATCGAGGAATTCATGATCCTCGCCAATGTCGCCGCCGCCGAAACTTTGGAGGCGGAAAAATCCCATCTGATCTATCGCGCCCATGACGAGCCTTCGGTGGAAAAGCTCAATGCGCTGTCGGAGTTTCTCGCCACCATCGGGATCAAGCTGGCCAGGGGCCAGGTCGTCAAGCCGATGCAGTTCAACGAAATTCTGGCGAAAGTGCGCGGCACGGAACATGAGAACGTCGTCAATGAAATCGTGCTGCGCACCCAGGCGCAGGCCGAATATGTCGCGGAAAATTACGGCCATTTCGGCCTGCACCTGCGCCGTTACGCCCATTTCACCTCGCCGATCCGCCGCTATGCCGATCTGATCGTTCATCGCGCGCTGGTGCGGGCGCTCGGCCTCGGACCCGGGGGGCTGCCCGAGATGAGCCGCGAACATCTCGCCGAAATCGCCGCGCGCATTTCCGCTTCCGAACGCCGCGCCATGGCCGCCGAGCGCGAAACCACCGACCGGCTCATCGCCACTTTTCTGTCCGACTGTATCGGCGCGACCTTTGAAGGCCGCATAGCGGGGGTCACCCGCTCCGGCCTGTTCGTCAAGCTGCGCGATACCGGCGCCGACGGCTTTGTTCCCGCCGCGACGCTCGGCAAGGATTATTACAGCTACGACGAGGCCCACCACGCCTTGATCGGCGCGCGCAGCGGCGAGAGTTTTCAGCTCGGCGACGCGGTGACGGTCAAGCTGATGGAGGCCGCGCCCTTCGCCGGCGCCTTGCGTTTCGAGATGCAGAGCCAGGGCAAGGCGCGGGTCGGCAAGGCGGGCGCAGGCAAGGCGGGCCCCCGCAAGACCGGCGCGGGAACGCCGCGTTCCAAGCCGGCGCGGTCGAAGTCGGCGGGCGCCAGGTCGGCGCGTTCCAAAGCCCAGCGACGGCGGACGCCCCAATGAATTGGCCAGCCGGCGCCGACCTGACCCTCCTGAAACGACCCGTCTGGCCAGCCGTGCTGCGCGGCCTCAAAAAGCTCTGCCCCGCCTGCGGCAAGGGCAAAATCTTCTATGCCTATCTCAAGGTCAACGACTTCTGCCCGCAGTGCGGCGAGGCGCTTTATCACCAGCGCGCCGACGACATGCCGCCCTATGTGACCATGCTCATCGCCGGCCATTTCATCGTCGGCGGCGTGATCGCGGGGCAGGACTGGTTTCCCGGCTTCCCCGACTGGGGGCAGATGATTTTCTGGCCGGTCGTCGCGGCGCTCTTCTGCCTGTGGCTGCTGCCCGTCGTCAAGGGCTCGCTGATCGCTTACCAATGGGCTTTGTTGATGCATGGCTTCGGCTCCGCCCGGCCGGAAGTCGCCGGATGAACGACGTCCCGGCCATTACGCCGCCGCGCAGGGCGCCCCGTCCGCGCGACGCCGCGACGCTGATCCTGCTCGACGGCAAGGGCAAAAACACCAAAATCCTGCTCGGCCGGCGCCATGGCGATCATAAATTCATGCCGGGCAAATTCGTCTTTCCCGGCGGCCGGGTCGAGGCCTGCGACCGGTCGATGAATGTCGCGGGCGCGCTCGATGCTCTGGTCGAGGCGCGGCTGATCGCGCGGCGGCCCGGCGTCGGGCCGATTTTCGCCCGCGCCCTCGCTCTGGCCGCGATCCGCGAGACGTTTGAAGAGACCGGTCTGGCGCTCGGCGCCACCGAATTCGGACCGCCGGAAAAGGCGCCCGCCGGGGCCTGGAGCGCCTATGCCGCGACCGGTTGCATGCCCGATCTGCAGGAGATGCACCTGATCGCCCGCGCCATCACGCCGCCATCGCGTCCCAAGCGGTTCGACACAAGGTTTTTCGCGATGGACGCGCGCCATATCGCGGCGCGCGTCGAGGGTTTCGTCCATCAAGACGCCGAACTGGTCGAACTGGTGTGGATCGGCCTCGACAAGGCGGAAACGCTCGATCTTCCGGAAATCACCCTGCGCGTGCTCGGCGAATTGCGCGCGCGGCTGGCCGCGGGCATGAGCCGCTTCCTGCCCGTGCCGTTCTTCTACCGGCATTATGGCCAATGGCGGCGCGACGAGCTTTGACGCCAATAAAGAAAGGCCGCCTCGCGGCGGCCTCTCAAACGATCCATCGGTCGCAGGATCAGGCCTTGACGGCCACGGCCTTGTTGCGGCGATAGCCGGCGAAGCCGAGACCGGCGAAGCCCGCCAGCATCATCGCCCAGGTCGAGATTTCCGGAACGGCGGTCGTGTAGGAGAAGCCGGCGGTGTAACCGGCGTTCGCGCCGCTCAGATCGCCGCCGTTGAATACGACGTTGACGAAGTAAGTATCGCCGTTCGACAGGAATACGCCCGTCGGAGCATGGAAGCCGACGACCTTGGTGCCGTCGAACACCGGAGTCCACGCCGTCAGCGTACCGCCGACGTCGGAGGTGAACCGGGTCTGGTCGTTATAGCCGCCCGGGCCGGACGAAGGGGTCTGGTCGATCCCGGTGGTGCTGAAGTAGACGAAGGAGATCTCGAAGTTGTTGGCCTTGTAGCTGGTCAAGGTATTGAAGGTGTTTTCACCCAGCCCGATACCCGGAGCTCCCCAGGCGCTGTTGCCGCCGAGGCTGAAGCCCCACGACCACGGCTGTCCCTGGGCGTCGGTGCCGGAATTGACGGGCGGGTTGCCGGCGGCCGTCGAATAGCTGTCGAAGATGATGGTGCCGGCGTGAGCCGGAGCCCCGACGACCGCAAGAAGCGCCAGGCTTGCGAGAAGTGCCTTGATGTTCATTCAGACCCCCAAATAGCAGTAAATCATCGGCTTGATGACAAAGGTACCCTACGTCATCTGCGTCGATAACGAAGAGATTACCTAAAGTTAATTTGGCGCGCAAGAAAATTTTTCAGCTTCTCTTCGCCTCGTTGCGGCTCCAGCCGAAGAACCAGACAGCAGGGAGCCCCGCGAGTATCGAAATCGGGGCTGTTTCCTCAGCGGCGCCCGTCAAGAACGCCGGTTAACTTGGCATCGATCCAGATCGATGTTTTGCAACATGCAATTGTCTATTTAGCTGTTCTACAAAGGACTTCATCCCTTGCCATGCCTGCCCAACGTGAAACATCAGGCCATTCGATCGCGAGGTCTGGCGAGAAAGGTTCGCGTGTCGGGCGGCGAAGGTTCGCCATGCCGATGCCGAAGAAAGCGGCCCGCAGCATCGCCAGGGTCGAGAATTCGGGAGTCGGCGCCACCTCGATCGTGTCGATTTTGCCGCCAAGGACATTTCCCTCGCTGAAAACGCAGGTCAGCGGGGTCGGGTTGGCTATAGCGGCGCCGGCAGCAGTCGATCGTCGTCCGTTCTTGCGGACGGACTGTGGCTTCCGACCGGTCGGAAGCAAAGGCCGATGGTATAAGGCCGCCGAACAGCGCCGGGCCGCGCTCGTCGAATTACGAGCCGTCGAAAAGGTCGCCGCCGTCCCGGAAGACGAAAGTGTCGCCAACCTCGACGCCATCGGTCATCTGCGCGATCGGGCCGAGAGAAAAAAAGCGGTCCGGGGAAGAGGCGTTTTGCCGGGCTTCGAGAGCGAACCTGAATTCGGTCGTCGGGTCGCCGGCGCCGGAGATGGCTTTCTTGGATTCGGCGGCTACGGCTTGCGCGCCGACATTGAGCAGGCTGCTGGCGACCAGAGCCGCGCCGATACGCGTCGATTTCCTTTTCATCTGGTTCCCCGACATGCAGCGCGAAATCCGGCCCTCGCAACGCCACCGCTGTTCCCGGGCCGGCGCCTTGCTACTAGCTAAGCACTCCGGGGTTTCCGATCAATGTTTTGGTTTGTTAAAATGTTGTTTTTAAACATTTTTTAATGATTTCGGGAATCGAGACGAAGGCGATTCCGCCTGTTGCCGCCGGGCCGGCGGTCGCCGAGGATGCGCCCGACCAGCTCAAAAAAATTTGGCCCGCGAATTTTCCGTCAAGGCCCGGACGCCGATATCCAGAGCAAGTTCATGTTTCGCGGAAACATCGGCTTGCTCTGGATTTTTTGTTTTTGACGCATATTCCTGTCCAAAAGGTCTCCAACCTTTTGGACAGGAATATGCTCTAGTGTCGCCCATGTTCGCAGCCTTCGATTCACCGACGCGCAAAAAGCTTGGCGCCGCCATCTCCTGCATTTCCATTGTCGGAGTCGGCCTGTCGCTGGTCATCCCGCTGCTGGCGCTGCGAATGGAGGCCGCCGGCATCCCCGCGCGGACCAATGGCCTGCATATCGCCGTCACCGGCTTCGCGACGCTGGTCGCCGCGCCGCTGACGCCGCCGCTGGCCCGCGCGCTCGGCATCCGGCCGGCGCTGTTCCTCGCCATCGGCGTGAGCGTCGCCGCGCTCGTCGCTTTCGCGTTCGTCGATGATTTCCGGCTCTGGCTGGCGATCCGCGCCGTTTTCGGACTGGCGTTGACGGTCGTTTTCGTGATCAGCGAATTCTGGATCGGCGCCGCCGCGCCGCGCGGCCAGCGCGGCGTGGTGATGGGGCTTTATGCGACCGTGCTGGCCATCGGCTATTCGGTCGGCCCGACCCTGCTCACGCTGGTCGGCATCGAAGGAAAGGCGCCCTTTCTGTTCGCCGCCGGACTGATCTCGGCCGCCGCCCTGCCGGTGGCGCTGGCCGGCCGCGAGGGATCTGTCGCCATGGAAGGCGGGGGACGCGGCAAGCTCCGGCCGATTTTCGTCGCGGCGCCGCTGGCCATGGCCGCCGGTCTGTTCTACGGCGCCGTGGAGACCGGGATGAGCGGCCTGTTGCCGGTTTTCGGCCTGCGCGCCGGAATGACGCCGGCCTGGGCGACCTTTCAGCTCACCTTATGGGCGCTCGGCAATGTGGTCTTTCCGATCCCGGTCGGCCTGATCGCCGACCGCGTCAACAAGATCAAATTGCTCGGCCTGCTGTCGCTTCTCGGCCTCATCGGCGCCTTGAGCCTGCCCTCGCTGGTGGAAAACCGGCTGGCCTATGCCGTCGCGCTGTTCGTCTGGGGCGGGATCATCAGCGAATTCTACCCCGTAGGCCTCGCGCTGCTCGGCGAAAAATTCCAGGGCGCGCAGCTTGGCGCCGCCAATGCGGCCTTCGTCATGACCTATGCGCTGGGCATGATGGTCGGACCGCCGATGCTCGGCCTCGGACTCGACCTTTCGGCGCGGCATGGGCTGTTCGATGCGCTGGCGCTGCTTTTCGCAGGCTATCTGGCGCTGGTCGCGGTCTTCGCCGGCCCCTTCGCGCCGGGAAGACGGCGCGGCGCGGCTTGACAAGTTCGCGACGATTTGTATGGTGCGCGCGAGTTTGGGCCGGAGACGATCCGGCCCCTTTTTTTCCCTGGCGCGGTCCCTTCGACCCGCCAGATCGTTATCAGGACAAAGTTCATGGCCAAGGCCGCCACCATCAAGATCAAGCTTTTGTCGACCGCCGACACCGGCTATTTCTATGTCTCCAAGAAGAACGCGCGCACCAAGACCGACAAGCTGGCGTTCAAGAAATACGATCCCGTCGTGCGCAAACACGTCGAGTTCAAGGAAACCAAGATCAAGTAAGACTTGGACTTTTTGTGCTCACAGCCGCCTAAGGGCGGCTTTTTGCGTTTTTGGGCGCGGCCTTTTGGCATTGGGACGAAGCCGGCTTACGCCAGAAAACCCTCAAAGATAATCTGGTCGGCATGGGCTTTGACGCGCTCCGCCTGTTGGGCCGAGCGAATCGTCCAGCTCAAGACTGGCGTCCCCGCGCAGGCGCGGGCGAATTCGCAGGTTGGATTGGGCAGGTCGCCGGCGCGCCAGGACAGGAAATCCGGCCTTGTCTCCCCGGCATGGGTGAAACGGCTCAAGGCGAAACGCTGCGCGTCGCTCAGGCCGGCCCATTCCTCTTGGCCGTACTCGGCCTGCGCGACGATTCCGAGCGGCCAAGGGGCGTCGATCCGGCGCAAGGCGACGATCAAATCGGGATCGAAGCTTTTGACCGCCACGGGGCCGGGATAGTCGCGCAAGGTCGCGGCGACGGCGGCGGCCAGCGCCACGTCGCCCGAAAAATCGCTCTTGAGTTCGACGATCAGCGGGACCGCGCTCTGCGCCACGCCTAGCAATCGTTCGAACGGCAGAATCGTCTCTCCCGAGCCAAGCAGCACTTTGCGCTGCGCCTGCGCGGCGTCGAGATCGCGGAACAGGCCGGTCTCGCCGCACAGCCGGTCGAGCCCGTCGTCATGGAAAACAAAAACCTTGCCGTCGCGCGACAGCCGCAGGTCGCATTCCATTGCATAATTTGCGGCAAAGGCCGCCCGCGCCGCGCCGAGCGAATTTTCGACCACGCCACGTGAAGAGTCGTGCAGGCCGCGATGGGCGATCGGCCGCGCCGTCAGCCAGAAGAGCGCCTCACGACGCGGTTTCACGGGGTGATTTCGAAAATCGCCTCGACCTCGACGCAGGCGCCGAGCGGGAGTTGCGCGACGCCGACCGTCGAGCGCGCGTGGGTTCCCTTTTCGCCGAGCGCCGTCGCAATCAGGTCGGAGGCGCCGTTCATCACCAGAGCGAGTCGGGTGAAATCCTCGGCGCAATGGATGAAACCGCCGAGTCGGATGCAATGGCCGATACGGTCGAGATCGCCAAGATGCGCCCGCGCCTGGGCCAGACAGTTCAACGCGCAAAGCGCCGCCGCCTCGCGCGCCGCCGCCTCGTCCACGCTCGCTCCGACCTTGCCGAGATGGGCCTCCGCCAGCTTGCCGTCCGGCCCCAGCGGCAATTGCCCGGAAATGAACAGCAGCGCGCCGCTGCGCGTCGCCGGGACATAATTGGCCAGAGGCGCGGCGGGCTCCGGCAGGACGAAACCGAGGTTGGCGAGACGGCGTTCGACCTCGCTGGAGATTTGTCCCATAGCGGCGTCCTTTCAAATCCGATACGCGCCCGCGACCGTAAATTCACCACGGGCTTCCCGCAATGCTTTCTCGCGGTTAGACTGCATAAATCGTGGCGCGGAACTTTTCATGGATAAGGCCCTCATGCGTAACCCTAAAATCCTGCTGGTCATGGCCTTCGTCCTTGGCGCCTGCTTGCCGGCGCTCACGGCCGCCCCCGGAACCGCGACCGCCGGGCCGGCGATGAACGACGCCGCCAAACCCGACGCCGTCAAGCCGGATCCCGCCTCCCCTGCGCTCGCCAGCCACAAGGCGATCTACGAGTTGCGCCTGCTCGAAGGCGCGGGGACCAAGGCGCCGGCGGGCGCCTCGGGCCGGATCGCCTTCGATTTCTCCTCGGCCTGCGAAGGTTATGCCCAGACGCTGAGGCAGGTGGTCGATATGCAGCCGCAGGAAGGCGAAAGGCAGATCACCGAAACCCGCACCACCACCTATGAGGACGCCAAGGGCTCGGATTTCCGCTTCAACGTCGCGTCCGCCGGCGGCAAGGACGAGGAGGTGGACGGCCATGCCGAGCGCACGCGCGGCGCGCTCTCCATCGCCCTGACCCGCCCGAAGCCCTTCACCCTCAGCGCCGACAACGCCGTGCTGTTTCCCACCCAGCATATTGGCAGGGTGATCGCGGCGGCGAGCGCCGGCGAGAAGATTTTCCTGTCGCGCGTCTATGACGCTTCCGACGATGGACGCAAGATTTTCGACGTCACCGCCATCATCGGCGCGCTCGAACAGGGGCCCGACGCCGACAAGGGCGCGCAGGCCGCGAATTTGCGCGGGCTGCGGCGCTGGCCGGTGGCGCTGGCCTATTTCCCGCCCAACCAGCGCGACGGCGCGCCCGATTACGTGCTGTCGTTCCATCTCTATGAAAACGGCGTGTCGTCGGGCCTGAAACTCGATTACGGCGATTTCGTCCTGACCGGCGAACTGACCGAAATCGAATTCCCGGCCCCCGCCAAATGCCGCCGATGAATGTCACGCCAGAGCCGTAATTGAAAAACACCCTCCCGCCGGCCCGGCGCGAGGGTGTTTTTAACGGCAAGACGCGGGGCTTACAGCGGAATATTGTCGTGCTTCTTCCAGGGGTTCTCCAACTCCTTGTGGCGCAGCATGGCCAGCGCGCGGGCGACGCGCTTGCGCGTGCCGAAGGGCTGGAACACCTCGTCGATATAGCCGCGTTCGGCGGCGACGAAGGGCGAGAGAAAGCGGGTTTCATATTCCTTGGTGCGCTCGGCGATTTTTTCCTTGTCGCCGATGTCCGCCCGGAAGATGATCTCCACCGCGCCCTTGGCGCCCATCACCGCGATCTGCGCCGTCGGCCAGGCGTAATTGACGTCGCCGCGCAGATGTTTGGCGGCCATGACGACATAGGCGCCGCCGAAGGCTTTTCGGGTGATCACGGTGATCTTCGGCACGGTGGCTTCGCCAAAGGCGAACAGCAACTTGGCGCCATGCTTGATCAGACCGCCATATTCCTGCGCCGTGCCGGGCAGGAAGCCCGGAACGTCGACGAAAGTGACGATCGGAATGTTGAAGGCGTCGCAGAAGCGCACGAAACGCGCGGCTTTGCGCGAGGCGTCGGAATCGAGCACGCCGGCCAGAACCAGCGGCTGGTTGGCGACAATGCCGACGGTGCGCCCGTCGAAGCGCCCGAAGCCGACGATGATGTTTTTGGCGTGCGCCTCCTGGATTTCGAAGAAATCGCCCTCGTCCACTACTTTGACGATCAATTCCTTCATGTCGTAGGGCTTGTTGGGATTGTCGGGAATCAGGGTGTTGAGCGACATGTCATAGCGGTCGTCCTGATCGAAGGTCGGCCATTCCGGGACCTCGTCGGTGTTGGACGATGGCAAAAAGTCGATCAGGCGGCGCATCTGCAACAGCGCCTCCAGATCGTTGTCATAGCCCTTGTCGGCGATCGAGCTCTTGGTCGTATGCACCGAGGCGCCGCCGAGTTCTTCCGCCGTCACCGTCTCGTTGGTCACGGTCTTGACCACATCCGGGCCGGTGACGAACATGTAGCTCGTCTCCTTGACCATGAAGATGAAGTCGGTCATGGCCGGCGAATAGACGTCGCCGCCCGCGCATGGACCCATGATCAGCGAAATCTGCGGGATGACCCCCGAAGCGATCACATTGCGCTGGAACACCTCGCCATAGCCGCCGAGCGCCGCCACGCCCTCCTGGATGCGCGCGCCGCCGGCGTCGAACAGGCCGATGATCGGCGCGCGGTTTTGCAGCGCCATGTCCTGGATTTTGGTGATCTTGGCCGCGTGGGCCTCCGACAGCGAACCGCCGAAAACCGTGAAATCCTTGGCGAAGACATAGACGATGCGGCCATTGATCGTGCCCCAGCCGGTGACGACGCCGTCGCCGGGGATTTTCTCGTCCTTGTCCATCCCGAAATCGACGCAGCGATGCTGCACGAACATGTCGAATTCCTCGAAGGAATTATGATCGAGCAGCAGGTCGATGCGTTCGCGCGCCGTCAGTTTGCCGCGATTATGCTGGGCGTCGATACGCTTCTGGCCGCCGCCGAGACGGGCGCCTTCGCGGCGTTCGGAGAGAATTTCGAGAATATGTTTCATGGGCAATGATCCAGGCAAACACGGCGAGGGCGACGCCGACCGAATTTCGGCGTCGGTTTAACATGGCTTTGCAAATGCCGAAACCCGACAGATGACGTATGTGTGAAAATGGCGACGGTCGAGCGCGCCTGCGCCGTCAGCCGTCCAGCGCCTCCAAAACCTCCAGCGCCGAGCGCATTTCCGCCTTTCGCGCGTCGCGCCGGGCCAAAGCCTCGTCGTCGGGGCCCCACAAGCGCGCCTGAAAATCCTCGTCGACATGGGCCGCCGCCCAGGCGGAGTCGAAATCGAGGCCGCCGCGAACCAGCGCCAGCGCGATCAGCGCCGAACCGGTCAGCGTGGTCATGACATGGAGCGCCGCAAGCCTGAGCGCGCCGTCGGCGCTCGCCGCCTGTTCTTCCACCGCGCCCAAGACCGCCGCAAGCGATTCTTCCGGCTGGGCGACGAATACCACCCCTTGCGAACAGGCGAAGCGGACGGAAAATTTTTCGCGGAAAAAGTCGAGAACCGGGTTCCACGCCGCGTCCTGTTCCGCAATCAGACTCTGCGGCGCGTCCGCGCGATAGCAGACGAGGTCGGAACCGGCGAATTTGGCGATTTCCTCGGCCACGGCCTGTTTTTCGCGCGAAACCCCGTCGAGCGCCGTATTGACCAGCCGGGTCTTCGGCATTTTCGCCGGGTCGATCTCCGCCCCTTGCGCGCGCCATTCCTCGGCCAAGGCCTCGGCCAACCGCCGCGTCGGAACGACAAGGCGAACGCGCGCCGGGGTGTGGACCGGCTTGCCGTCGAGCGCGATCCCGAAACCTTCCGCCAGCGGCTGAACGGCGACTTCGGTGTAAAAGCGCTTCGGCAGCGGGCGCTTCATGTCGCGCTGCGCAGCCTTGAGTGGATCGCGTTCGCCGGTTTCGAAGAAAATATCGGTCAGATCGTCGCGCATGGCGCAACCGCCTCCAGAATGTCGCGCAAGGCGCCAAAATCCTCGGCGATCGTTGCGGCCCCGGCTTCGAGCAGCAGGTCGGAGCCGTGATAGCCCCAGCCGACGCCGATGGCGCGGGCGCCGGCGTTGCGCGCCATCGCCATGTCGAAGGTGGTGTCGCCGATCATCCAGCATTCCCGCACGCTGACGCCGGTCTCCGCCAGAGCCTGAAAAATCATGTCGGGCGCCGGTTTGGAGGGCGCGTCGTCGGCGGTCTGCACGGTGGCGAACAGCCCGCTCCAGCCCCGGCGCTCGAACAGCCGCGACACCCCGGCACGGGATTTTCCCGTCGCGACGCCGAGCAGGCAGTCTTCCCGCCGCGCCAGTTCGCGCACCAGCTGTTCCGCGCCCGGATAGAGCGGATCGTCAAAGCCCGGATCGGCGTGCAATTGCTTCCAGGCGAGCTTGTAGGCCTCGGCCAGCTGTTCGCTAGGGCCCTGCCCAAGGGTCAAGACGTCGAAAGCCTCAATGAGCGACAGACCGACCACCGACAGCGCGCGCCCACGATTCGGCACGGGCAGACCGAGCGCGTTGAAGGCCTGCTTCTGCGCCTCGACGATGAAATTCTGGCTATCGACCAGCGTTCCATCAATGTCGAAAATAATCAGTTTCACTTGCAGCTTCCTCGCCCGGCGCGCTGTTTCGGCGGACGCCGCGAACAGCCGCCGCGCCAGCCCCGCCTATCGACTCCAAGCCACGCCTCTCGACTCAACGACTTATAGACCCAACCCCGATTCGCGCCAAACGCCGACGGCGCGAGGCCCCAACGTGGAGAAAATGCCATTTTCATGACCGCGCCAAGAACCAAACCCCCGGCACTTGCGTTTTGACGACAATCCGATGAAATTCAGCTCGGATACAATGTGCGGCCGTTGCGGGGGTCGCTCCTGGGGAGGAAATCAAACATGGCGACTGCGCAAGCGGAAAAAAATTCGGCGCTTTCATGGCTGGCGTGGCTGGCGATCTCGGTGCTGGGCGCCTTCGCCCTCGGCACGGTGGCGCTGCATCGGGGCGAGACGATCAACGCGCTCTGGGTGGTGACGGCGGCGATCTGCGTCTATCTCGTCGCCTATCGATTCTACAGCCGGTTCATCGCCCGGCAGGCGCTGGTGCTCGACGATTCGCGCCCGACTCCGGCGGTGCGGCGCAATGACGGTCTGGACTATGTGCCGACCGACAAATATGTGCTGTTTGGCCATCATTTTGCGGCCATCGCCGGCGCCGGGCCGCTGGTCGGACCAGTGCTCGCAGCGCAGATGGGCTATCTGCCGGGCGTCATGTGGCTGCTGACCGGCGTGGTGTTCGCCGGCGCGGTGCAGGATTTCGTCATTCTTTTCATCTCGACGCGGCGCGACGGCCGCTCGCTCGGCGACATGATCCGGACGGAAATGGGCGCGACCGCCGGGACAATCGCGCAATTCGGCGTGCTGGCGATCATGATCATCCTGCTCGCGGTTCTCGCCCTCGTCGTCGTCAAGGCGCTCGCCGGCAGCCCGTGGGGCACCTTCACCGTTCTTTCCACCCTGCCCACGGCCGTGCTGATGGGCGTCTACAACCGCTTCATCCGGCCGGGCCGCATCCTGGAAATGTCGGCGATCGGCTTCGTCCTGCTGATGGCCGGCATTGTCTTCGGCCAGACCGTGAGCGAAAGCCCGACGCTCGCGCCGCTGTTCACCTACAAGGGCGAGACCCTGGCGCTGATGCTGATCGGCTACGGCTTCGTCGCCTCGGTGCTGCCGGTGTGGATTTTGCTGGCGCCGCGCGACTATCTCTCGACCTTCCTGAAAATCGGCACGATTCTGGCGCTCGCCATCGGCATCGCCTTCGTCATGCCCGATCTCAAAATGCCGGCGGTCACCAAATATATCGACGGCACCGGCCCGGTGTTCAAAGGCGCGCTGTTCCCGTTCCTGTTCATCACCATCGCCTGCGGCGCGGTGTCGGGCTTCCACGCGCTGATCGCCTCCGGCACCACGCCGAAAATGCTGACCAACGAAAGCGAAATGCGCTTCATCGGCTATGGCGCGATGCTGATGGAAAGCTTTGTCGGCATAATGGCGCTGATCGCGGCGACGGCGCTTCAGCCGGGCGTCTATTTCGCGATGAATTCGGCGCCTGGCGTCATCGGGACGACGGCGGCGCAGGCGGCCCAGACCATTTCGCAATGGGGGTTCGTCGTCACGCCGGAAATGCTGACCGAGACCGCGAAAAGCGTCGGCGAAACCACGATCCTGTCGCGCGCCGGCGGCGCGCCGACGCTCGCGGTCGGCATGGCGCAGATTCTGTCGTCCTTCGTCGGCGGCCCCGGCATGACCGCCTTCTGGTATCATTTCGCGATCCTGTTCGAGGCCCTGTTCATCCTGACGACGGTGGACGCCGGCACCCGCGTGGCGCGATTCATGATCCAGGACCTGCTCGGCAATTTCGTCCCGGCCATGGCGCGCACGCAAAGCTGGCCCGCCAATCTTCTCGCCACCGGGCTCGCGGTTTCCGGCTGGGGCTATTTCCTCTACCAGGGCGTGATCGATCCGCTCGGCGGCATCAATACCCTGTGGCCGCTGTTCGGCATATCGAACCAGATGCTCGCGGCGATCGCGCTGATCCTGGCGACCGCCGTGCTGTTCAAGATGAAACGCCAGCGCTTCGCCGCCATCACCTTGGCGCCGGCGAGCTGGCTGATCGTCTGCACGCTGACGGCAGGCTGGCAGAAATTGTTCCACGAAAATCCGGCGATCGGCTTCCTGGCCCATGCGCGGCTGTTCTCCGACGCAGTCGCCCAGGGCAAGATCCTGGCGCCGGCCAAGACGCTGGAGGAAATGCAGCGGGTGATCGTCAACGACCGCGTCGACGCCGCGCTGACCGCGATCTTCATCGCCGTGGTGCTGGCGATGATCGTCGCCGGCATCGCCACGGTCCGCAAGGCCTTGGCCAATCCGAAGGCTTCAACCAGGGAGACCGGCGATGACCTGCCAGGATTGCAGCCCTCCAAGGCTTAGCTTCGGCGAATTCGGCCGCCGGCTGCGCCAGACGGCGCGGCTGATGGTCGGCCAGCCCGATTACGAAAATTATGTCGCCCATAGCGCAAAGCTCCATCCGGATCTGATCCCGATGACCCGGACGGAATTTTTCCGCAACCGCGAGGACCGCCGCTTCGGCGGCGGGACCGACACCGGCGGCTTTCGCTGCTGTTGAAGATCGTGCGCTTTGCAAAAATGAATCGGGGCGGCAAGGGCCCTTCTTGTGACCCTGCCGCCCCGTTGCTTTCCCGGCCGTGTCTCGCGGCTGCAAGGAAAGTGTTGGCTTAGCGCGCGATGTCAATTAAGCGTCGTGGAGCTTATATGCGGCCTCGGAAGTCGTGACTTCCGAGGCCGGGCTAGGAGCGAAATGCGACGCCGAGCTTATGCGAGGAACCTCCTTAATCGCGACGAGTCGCGATTAAGGAGAATGGGTATTAGAGTCCCGCCAGATAGGTCGAAGGATCGACTGGTTTCGAACCTTTGCGGAGTTCGAAGTGCAATTGCGGCGAGGCGACATTGCCGCTCTGCCCGGACAGGGCGATGGTCTGGCCGCGCTTTACGGTCTCGCCGCGCTTGACGTTCAGCGATCCATTATTGGCGTAGGCCGAGACGAAGCCATTGGGATGGCGGATCAGCACGAGATTGCCATAGCCCTTCAATTCGCTGCCGGCATAGGCGACGACGCCGCCTTCCGAGGCCTTGACCTGCGTGCCTTCCGGCACGGCGATATTGATGCCGTCATTGCCGCCCGCCCCGAAAGCCTGAATCACCCGGCCGCGCGCCGGCCAGCGGAATTCGGGATTGGCGGAATCGCTCGACGCGCCGCCGGAGGCTGACGGCAGGCTGGCCGTGGACGAGGTATCGACGGCGGACGCAGCGACGGCCGGCGCCTTTTCGAATTTGCTCGCCACCGGCTGGGACGCAGCGATGGTCGCCGAAACCGGCGCGACCGGCGTGGCGCCCGCGAGTTGTTTTTTCTCGGCCTGCGCGGATTTCAGCTGCGCGGTTTTGGCCTGCTCGGCTTTCGCTTGCGCAAGTTTCGCGGCGTCGGCGGCGGCTTTGGCTTCCTGCAGCTTTGCTTTTTCGGCTTTTTCGGCTTTGGCGGCTTCCGCCTTCAGGACCGGCGCGCCGGCCTTGGCGGCATTGGCGGCGCCGGCCTTGGCGGCGTTGACCTTGGCGGTCTGCGCCTCGGCCAATTTACGCGAGGCTTCATCCGCCTTGGCCGCCGCGATCTTGGCGCGTTTTTCGGCCAGAGCGGTCGCCGGATCGGGCCGGATCGCCGGCTCCGCCTTCGCCAATTTTGCCGGCGCCTGCGGCGCGGCGGCCGGAGAGGCGGCAACCCGCGCGCCATTGGCGTGATAGACTGGTATCACCAGCCGCGCGCCGGGCTGAACCTGGGCGCGGTTGGCATAGCCATTGAGGCTCAGCAAGGTCGCCGTCGGCACGCCAAAGCGCTGGGCGATGGTCTCGGCGTTTTCACCCTGGGCGACCACCACCGGCGTGCCGCCCTGGGCGCTCCAGCCGCCGACTCCACCGGGAGCGGCTTGCAGGGCCGAAGCCGCAGGCGCCACCGGAAGGCTCGGACGCAAGGCGACAGCGGGCGCCGCGACGGCCGCGGCCGCGGCTGCGGGCGGCGCCGCCAGAGGCTGGCGGTCGATCGGCGCGGCAGGCGGCGCGAGCGGCGGCGGGCTGACGACCGGCGCCGCGGGAGGGCTGGCGGAATGGTCGTCGAAGGGCTTGAACGCGTCGGCGAAGAAATTGGAGGCCTGCTGCTGCAATTGCGGCTGCTGCGGCTGCGGCGGCCGGACCGTGGTTCCAGTCGGGCTGCGATCGAGACTGGAGGTTTTCTGAAACGGATCGGCGAAGGGATCGCCCATGCGTCCCGTATCCGCGCAGCCGCCGAGCATTATCGTCGCCACGCCGATCACCGCCAACCTAACGGGTTTTCCGGACTTCCCCAGCGTCTTGCTCATCACGCATCCTACCCACACTGAACCAACAGAACCGATTAAAGAGGAAGTCGGTTAAAGGAGCGTTTAAGATGAACGAAAATTCAGCGAATGATTTTTTATTAACGGTTTATTTGCCTCGATTGCCGCCGAACAGGCCATGAGCCAGGTTTTGCGCGCGAACCGGCCCAAGGGCTTCGGCCTCGATCTGTTCGCCCTGGCGGCGGAATCGAAACAGCTGGCCCTGCGCCGCGCCCTCGCCCTTGCGCGGCGCCACCAGAACGCCCCCGTCGCGCAAAACGCCGATCAGCCGGTGCGGCGGTTCGTTCAGCGCGCCATGGACCAGAATGCGGTCGAATGTTCCAAGGCTCGGCGACAGGTCGAGACCGTCGGCCCAAAGCACATGGACATTGCGGACCCCCAGATTTTCGAGCCGGGCGCGCGCCGCCTCGGCGAGAACCAGAAAACATTCGACGGCGACCACTTCGCGTCCGAGCAGCGACAATACGCCTGCCGAATAACCCGAGCCGGCGCCGATTTCGAGAATGCGGTGCGGCGGGCGCGGCGCCAGCAGGCTCAGCATATGCGCGAGCAGCGACGGCGGCTCCATGGTCTGGCCGCAGGGCAACGGCAGCGCGACGTCGCGCAAAGCCATTTCAGCGAAAGCCGGTTCGACGAAATCTTCACGCGGCGTGTTTTCCAGCGCCCGCAGCAAGGCCAGATCGCGCAGGCCTTTCGCGCGCAGCCGCAGCATCAGCTGCGCCTTGGCCTGCGCGCGCGCGTCGGGCGGAGCGGCGGAGGGCGCCATCGCCGCTCTCAGCCGAACATTTCGGCGAAATGCTTTAGCGCCGGATCGTCGGTCAGGTCGAGGCGCAAGGGCGTCACCGAAATCCGCTTGCGCGCCACGGCTTCGAGATCCGTGCCGGCGCCGGCGATGAAATCCGGCCGCTCGAAGGCGATCCAGTAATAGGGATTGCCGCGTCCGTCGAACCGGGATTCGATCTTCATCAGTTCGGCGTCGCGCCGCCCCTGCCGCGTCAACAGGGTCCCGGCGACCGCGCCGGCGGGACAGGCCGGAAAATTGAGATTCATCAAGACGCCGGGCGGCAGGCCCTTTTCCATCAATCGCGCGATCAGGCCCGGCGCATGGGTCTCGCAACAGTCCCAGAAAACGCCTTCCGGCGAATAGCATTGCGACAGCGCCAGCGACGGAAAGCCGAGCAAGGTGCCCTCCATCGCCCCGGCGATGGTGCCGGAATAGGTGACGTCCTCGGCGACGTTCTGGCCCTTGTTGACCCCGGACAGGATCAGATCGGGCGGATTGTCGATCATCAATTTGCGCACGCCCATGATGATGCAGTCGGTCGGCGTGCCCTTGACCGCAAAATGGCGCTCGGAAATCTTGCGCAAGCGGAGCGGATCGGCGAGCGACAGCGAATGGGCGACGCCCGACTGGTCGGATTCCGGCGCGACGACGAACACATCGTCGGAAAGCTTTGCGGCGATGCGCTCCAGCACCTTGAGGCCGGTGGCGTGAATGCCGTCGTCATTGGTGATCAGAATGCGCATTCGTCGCCAGCCGCCCGATTCGATGGATCCGTTTCGAGGCGTCTTATAGGCCGCTGGAGGAATGACGCAAATGCGGTGTTTCCCTTCTCCCCTCGCGGGAGAAGGTGGCTCGCCGAAGGCGAGACGGATGAGGGGGTGGCCGCGAAAACGCTCACAATGGGAATGGGCGGCCCTCGTCTGAATCGCGCGTTACGCGGAATCGCCCCCTCATCCGGCGCCATAGCCCGTCGAAAGACGGGCGTCTTTCGACGCCCTATGTCGCCACTTTCTCCCGCAAGGGGAGAAGGGAAGGCACCGGTGTCGCTTAGCGCGAAATCTTTTCCAGCCCGCCCATATAGGGCCGCAATACCTCCGGGACGGTCACCGAACCGTCCTCGTTCTGGTAATTTTCCAGCACCGCCACCAAGGCGCGGCCAACGGCGACGCCCGAGCCGTTGAGCGTGTGGACGAAACGCGTCGTCTTGCTGTCCGCTGGGCGATATCGCGCGTTCATCCGCCGCGCCTGAAAGTCGCCGCAGACCGAACAGGAGGAGATTTCGCGATAGCGGTCCTGGCCGGGCAACCAGACCTCGAGGTCATAGGTTTTCTGCGCGGCAAACCCCATGTCGCCGCTGCAGAGCGCCACCACCCGATAAGCGAGGCCGAGCCTTTTGAGAACTTCCTCGGCGCATTGCGTCATGCGTTCATGTTCGGCGAGCGATTGTTCCGGCGTGGTGATCGACACCATCTCGACTTTCGAGAACTGATGCTGGCGGATCATGCCGCGCGTGTCGCGGCCCGCCGAACCGGCCTCGGCGCGGAAACAGGCGGTGCCGGCGGTCATGCGCAAGGGCAGCGTCGCCTCGTCGAGAATCTGCTCGCGGACCAGATTGGTCAGCGGCACTTCGGCGGTCGGGATAAGCCAGAAATGATCGGTCTCGAAGCTTGCCGCCCTGGGCAAGCCGGCGAGCTTCGTCGCCAGATCGCCGCCCTGCTCCGCCGTCGACTCGATATTTTCGAGCGTCTCCCTGAGTCCCTCTACGCCGACAAGTCCAACCGCGGCGAATTGATCGTCCTTGAATTTCGGCAATTGCGCGGTGCCATACATGGCTTGGTCGCGCACCAGCAAGGGAGGCGCGACTTCCTCGTAGCCGTGCTGCTCCGTGTGCAGATCGAGCATGAACTGCATCAACGCCCGCTCCAGCCGCGCCAGCTTGCCCTTGAGCACGACGAAACGCGCGCCGGACAGCCGCGAGGCCGCTTCAAAGTCCATCAGGCCGAGCGCTTCGCCGATGTCGAAATGTTCCTTCGGCTTGAAGGAAAAGGCGGGCTTGTCCCCGACGCGCCGAACTTCGACATTGTCCGCCTCGTCGGCGCCTTGCGGAACATCCGGCAAAGGGCGGTTGGGAATGGCGGCCAATTCCGTTTCGAACGCGAGAATCGCGGCTTTTTCATCGGCCTCTGCCGCGCCCATGCCGTTTTTGAGCTCGGCGACTTCCTGCTTGAGCTTTTCGGCGAGCGCCGCATCCCCGGCCTTCATCGCCGCGCCGATCTCCTTCGAGGCGGCGTTGCGTCGCTCCTGCACGCCTTGGGCGCGGGCGATAGCCGTGCGGCGGGCGTCGTCAAGCGCGATCAGCCGCGCCGCCAGCGCGTCGGCGGCGGCCTCGTCTGGCTTGCGGCGCAGCAGATCGGCGCGAAAACCGGCCAAGTCGTCGCGAATCGCTTTGATGTCATGCATGCTTAAACTTCCAAACTCGCAGCCCGAATCTCGAAGCCCGAATGAAAATGGGTCAAGTCGCGACGAAAACGGTCCTTTTCGAGCACCGAAGCGGAGCTTACTTCAGTACGTGAGCATCGGAGCGAAGGCAAAGGGCCGTTTGCAGCCCGACTTCACCCATTTGCGTCGGGCTTCGCGGCTCGGCGGCGCTCGATGATCCCCACCGCGAAAACCGCACCTTCGTAAAGAAGCAGCATCGGAACGACAAGGGCGCACATCGAAATCAGGTCGGGCGGCGTCAAAATCGCCGCGACCACAGTAATCAGCACAATCGCATAGCGACGCTTTTCGCGCAAAAACGCCTGGTCGATGACGCCGATGTGGCCGAGCAGGGTCAGGATCACCGGCAGCTGGAAGGCGATGCCGAAGGCGAAGACCAAAGTCATGATCAACGACAAATATTCCGAGACCTTGGGAAGAAGCGCGATGGTCGGTTCGCCCTTGACGTCGATCTGCTGGAAACTGACGGAGAATTTGATCAAGAAGGGCATGACCGCGAAATAGACCAGGAGCGCGCCGAGAAAGAAAAACAAGGGCGTGGCGACGAGGTAGGGCGCGAAGGCGCGGCGCTCGTTCTGGTAGAGGCCGGGGGCGACGAATTTATAGAGCTGCGCGGCGATGATCGGAAAGGCGATAAAACCCGCGCCGAACATCGACAATTTGAGCTGGGTGAAAAATTGTTCGAGAAAATGCGTGGCGATCAGCTTGGCGTTCTCCACCCCGACCACCGAGACATAGGGGCCGAGCAGGATGTTGTAGATCTGGTGCGAGAAATAGAAACAGAAGACGAAGGCGACCAGAAAGGCGATCAGCGCCTTGATCAGCCGGGCGCGCAATTCGATCAGGTGATCGATCAGCGGCGCCTTGGTGGCGTCGATATCCGCCTGGGTCATGAATGGCTTCCGGCGGCGACGGGGGGAACGGGCGCGGGTTCCGGCGCGGCTTCAGTCGCCGGCGGAACAGCCGATTCAGCCTCCGGCGGGGCCCGGGGGCTCTCGACGGCCGTGGCGGCGGGTTCGGGAACCGTCGCCGTTTCGACCATCTGGGAAAATTCCTTCAGGGCCATTTCGGCAGAGGCCTGGTCTTTCAAATGGCGGAACTCGTTCTTGAGATCGTCGAGTTCGGCGTCGCGAATCGCCTCGTTGAACTGGCTCTGGAATTCGCCGGCGAGGCGGCGCGCCTTGCCGACCAGCCGGCCCAGCTGGCGCAGGGTTTCCGGCAGGTCCTTGGGCGGAATGAAAATCAGGGCCACGACGCCGATCAGCAGCAGTTTGCCTATATCGAAGTCGAACATGAGAAACCCTTTACCACCCCTTTACCGCCTCAAATCGCGCGCAGGCTCGTTCAGCCGACCTTGTGCTGGTCGCGCGAAGGCTCGACCGACGTCGGGGCCTGAAGCTCGATGGTGCGCGCGGGCTCGCCCGGCGGCGTCGGCGCCTTCGCGTCGTCGTCGGACAGGCCCTTCTTGAAGGATTTGATGCCCTTGGCGACATCGCCCATGATTTCGGAAATCTTGCCCTTGCCGCCGAAAAGAATCAGCACGACGACTCCGAGGAGCAACAGATGGGGCAACGAAAGACCGCCCATGACAATAACCTCCGAATTGGCGTAAACCGCCGCGCATCGCGGCGTCGGGCGCTTGAGACCGCAAACTAGAGCGGCGCGCGGTCAAGTGGAGACCGGTTTTCGCACAAAAAGCTGCACATACAAAGAGGCTAAATCCTTCTCCGATTCAGCCAAATCGGAGAAGGATTTAGTGCGCCAAAGCCGCAAAAACAAGGCGGCGCGCCATGCTTGCGCGCGCGGGACTTTCTTGACGCTTTCAAAGCCTGCTTAAAAAGTCTATACGCTGGGCTGCTTGATTCCGGATGGGCCGCCGATTCCGTGTGCCGGCGCCTTCGGGCCGATCGAGCCAAAGCTCAGGAAGGCCGCAACAAAGAATGAGCAAAACCAGCTCCTCCATTCCAAAACCCTCCGCCGGCAAGGAAAAGCCGCCCGTTGCAAGCCAATCCGGGAAAATAGACCCCAGACTGGTGCGGGAAATCGCCAATCTGCTCAGCGCAAGCGATCTCACCGAGATCGAGGTGGAAAAAGGCGATTTGCGCATCCGCGTGGCGCGGCAGAACGCTTTTCTTGCGCCCTCTCCGCATTTCGCGACAAATTTCGTCCCCGCCTACGCCGCCGCGCCCGCCGGCGCCGCCGCGCCCGGAACGGCGACAGCCGAGACGCCGGCCGACGCCCATGCCGCCGCCGACCTGCTCAAGTCGCCGATGGTCGGCACGGTCTATCTGCGTCCGAGCCCCGACGCCAAGGCTTTCATCGATCTCGGAAGCCATGTGACCGCCGGCCAGAAAGTCCTGCTGGTCGAGGCCATGAAGACCTTCAACGATATTGTCGCCCACAAGAGCGGCGCGGTTTCCGCCATATTGGTCGAAGACGGCCAGCCCGTCGAATATGGCCAGCCGCTGCTGGTGATCGCCTGAGGTCGCCGGGCCGGAAGCGAATGCGACGTCGGGCTGGCGCGAGGGATTCGCGAGGGATTCACGGGTCCCTGATGCGGCGCGATCAATGTAACAACGAGAAAATGGATGTTCGAGAAAATCCTGATCGCCAATCGGGGCGAAATCGCCCTCCGCATATTGCGCGCGGCCAAGGAGCTTGGCATCGCGACCGTCGCCGTCCATTCGACGGTCGACGCCGACGCGATGCATGTCAAGCTGGCCGACGAATCGGTTTGCATTGGGCCGGCGCCGGCCAAGGATTCCTATCTCAACATCCCGGCCCTGCTCGCCGCCTGCGAAATCACCGGCGCCGACGCCATCCACCCGGGCTATGGTTTTCTGTCGGAAAACGCCAGGTTCGCCGAAATCCTGCACGATCACGACATCGCCTTCATCGGCCCGAGCGCCGAGCATATCCGCATCATGGGCGACAAGATCGAGGCCAAGCGCACCGCCCGCGCGCTGGGAATCCCTTGCGTTCCAGGATCGGAAGGCGCCATTACCGAAGACGAGGAAGCCCTGCGCGTCGCCGGGGAGATCGGCTTTCCGGTACTGG
>NZ_CAIUXT010000243.1 GCF_903903185.1 uncultured Rhodoblastus sp. | reverse complement strand
GTCGATTTCGGGATAGATTTTGGCGATGCGCCCCTGCCGCTCGCTGCCGCCGCCGGAGGCGCCCTGTCCGCGCGGAGCGACCGAGACCGGCGCGTCGAGCCGCAGCAAGGCGGCGTGACGCTCCGGCAGGCTGAGCCGCAGGTAAGTCGCGCCGGAGGCGATCCGCGCCACCGCTTCGCCGGGCATGACGACCGATCCGGGAACAATGGCGACGGTCAGCACGCGACCGGCCTTGGGCGCGAGGATTTTGCCTTCTTCCGACTGCGGGGCGATGACGGCGCGCTGCGAACGCACCGATTCGAGCTGATGCCGCAATACGTCCAGATTGGTCTTCGCCTGATCATAGGCGGCCTGGGTCGTATAGCCGCCCGCCTTCAGGGTTTTGGCGCGTTCGAACGCGGTATTGGCGTTATCGATTTGTGAATCCAGCGCCCGCAATTGCCCGTCGAGCGACTGGGCTTGCAAGGCAAGTTTGTCGTCGGCGACAATCGCGACGACATCGCCCGCCTTGACCTGCGTCCCCTCGTCAACGAAGCGGCTCAGGATCGTGCCGCCGATGCGGGCGCGCGCCGCCACGATGTCGCGGCTCTCCACCTGGCCGAACAGGGCTTTCATGTCCTGGATGGTCTTTGGCTGCACGAGGAATTCGCCGGCGCCCGCGTTTCCGCCCATGCCGAGCGCAAGAAGCAGCGCCAGCGGGGCGAAACGGAAAAAAAGCGCTCGAGCCTTTTCCGATCCGACTGAGTCGGATCGGGGCTCTAGTTTATTGTTTTTACGCGTTTTCTTCACGCGAACCGGGTTCCACTTCGCTGGAAAACGCTCTAAGGCCGATGAACGGCGGGGATGATGGCGCATAAGCGGTCCTGCGTTTGATGGCGACGTCATTTTTCATTGTTAATTTACAAATATGTGAATATATAAAGGGATGGACGTCAAGCGATTAAACGACGCGGCCGAGGAAGCTGCGGATTTTTTGAAGGCGCTGGCAGCCCCAGGGCGGTTGCGCGTGCTCTGTTTGCTGTCCACCGGCGAACATTCGGTGACGGCCCTCGCCGAGGCGATGGGCGCCCCGCAGCCGACGATTTCGCGCCACCTCACTTTGTTGAAAAAAGATGGCATCGTTGCTTCGCGCAGCAGCGGCACGACGCGCTTTTACCGGCTCGCGGATCGGCGTGTCGAAAAGCTCATGGGCGTTCTCTACGAAAGTTTTTGCGAGAAAACGCCTCACCGCTGACCAAGATCCGGCTTCGACAA
Source organism: uncultured Rhodoblastus sp. (assembly GCF_903903185.1). Taxonomy (GTDB): domain Bacteria; phylum Pseudomonadota; class Alphaproteobacteria; order Rhizobiales; family Beijerinckiaceae; genus Rhodoblastus. Next base: position 4,833 of record NZ_CAIUXT010000243.1, on the reverse strand, counting down.
ATGTCCGGTCAACAGGGTTCTTCCCCGCCGAGACATTGACTTCGGCGGAGGTAATGAAGCGTCGCCCGTCCCGGCAGTGCGTCAGGGAGCCGAAGCCTTGAAATTCGATTTAGCCGTCAGACCGAATATCCTTCCCTGGCCTCCGATGATTTACGCGATTGGGGCCATATCGGCCTATATCCTGGGGCGCCTTGTCCCCTTCGCCTTCGTCCGGGAGGACGCCATCGTCATGACCGGAGTCGTTGTGCTGTTGGCTGGCGTTATGTTGGATTGCTGGGCGATGGCTACGATGTGGCGGAAGGACACCAACATTCTGCCGCATCGGGGCGCCGATGCGCTCATTACTTCGGGACCGTTTAGTCTTACGCGCAATCCGATCTATCTCGGCAATACGATCGTTATGCTGGGCTTGTCGGTATATCTCGACAATGGATGGTTCGCATTAACTGGAATCGGGGCCGCGATCCCGGTCGATCGGCTCGCGATCCGCCGCGAGGAAGCCCATCTCGAAGCGCGCTTCGGAGAAGCATGGCTCGCCTATGCGGCGCGAACACCGCGTTGGTTTTTTAGGCACTTGTGATCCGCCCGCAAGATTTTGGCCGCGGGTTTTGAGGACCTGCGTCAACATGACGCGAACCTTGCGGATTGCAAGGCGATGTCCCGCTGGCCATCTACGGCAAGCATCAGGGATGCACATATTATCGATAGCGAGAGGAGCAGCATATGAGGACCGATTTATTGGGCGCCATCGTGATCGCCGCCGGTTTCGTCATCGCCGCGCCGGCGCTCGCTCAAAACCCCGAGCCGGGCAAGGGTCCAGTTGCAGCGGCCTGCCAGCAGGACATTGAAAAATTCTGCGCCGGCAAAGAACATGGACAGGGCGCCGTTCGCGCGTGTCTCGAAAGCAACAAGGCGAGTGTCAGCGCGGGTTGCGCGAATGCTTTGGATACAACCGGTCCCGGTCGCAGGCAATGACGGCGCTCTGATTTAGAAAACGTGCTTTCATTTCATTGATCTATAATATTAACGCGGGGCGTCGGCGTCAGGAAGAATGCTGTCGCTGGCGCCGTGTGTTCCTTGCGACATACGGTCGGCTTCTGCTTTCCGCCCGAACAATGGGCTTCGGGGCTTTTTGATTTGAACAGTCGCCAGGGTTCTTCGTTCTTTGGCCGCCGCCGATTAGATATATTTGGAGCCATGGGTAAATTCCGACCGTGGATGCCAGGACTCGCGCTGGTAGTGTGTCACCGTCGCTCGTCGTGCGAGCGAATGTCTGGCTTGTGCTAGGAACTGCTGATTATGTCGGTCTGGGCACAAGACCTGACCGGACAAGAATAAGGAGCATAATCGCCATGGATTTACATACCATTCTGATCGAAGCTCTCGACGACGAGCGAAAGACCGAGGCAACCTATGCGGCCATCATCGAACGTTTCGGTCAGGTCCGGCCCTTCACCAATATCGTTGACGCCGAGGCGCGGCATTCCCGGGCGATTGAGCGGCAGATGGAAAGGCTTGGCATTGCAGTCCCCGAAAACGGTCGCGTCGGCAAAGGCGCGGCCCCCGCGACCCTCGCCGCCGCATGTGAGGGCGCAATCGTCGGCGAGTTGGAAAATATCGCGCTCTACGATCGATTGCTTCCCCAGATTTCCGATGTGACTGCGCGTTCCGTGCTGGCGAATCTGCGCGATGCGTCGCGCGACAACCACTTGCCTGCCTTCCGACGATGCCTGGCGCGCGAAAGTGGGACAACCGATGGCGGATCGGCCGCGCGAGGGCCTCGGGGCGGTCGGGGATACGGACGGTTCGGGAACGGGGGTCGCGACGGGAGGTGACGCGGCCGGGCAGACGGGACCGGGCGGAGGGTTGCCGGAGCATCAGGCTGGCTTACACGCGACCCGATCAATCAGCGCCGACCTCCCGCCGCGCCCCGCTCCCAAGCCCAAAATTCGTCTCCCGCCCGTCCATTCGAGCGAAGGACAGCATTCCTCCGGAAATGTCGCGGGCCTTGAATCCGTTTTGCAACAGGATGCGCGTCGCGACATAGGCGCGCTGTCCGGAGCGACAAACAACATGCACTTCGCGGTCGAGCGGCAGTTCTTTGAGGCGCGCCCGCAATTGGCCAAGCGGGATGTTCACTGCTCCCGTGCAGCTCTCTACTGCGAGTTCGGATGGTTCGCGAACGTCAAGAATAAATGCGTCTTTCGCGGAATCCCAGTGGCTGATCGGCATGTCGCCCCGTAGCACGTTGGCGGCCACCATCCCGGCGAAATTGACCGGATCCTTGGCGCTTCCGAACTGTGGCGCATAGCAGAGCTCGGCTTCCTCCAGGTCGTAGACCGTTGCGCCCATCTGGAGCGCCATCGACAGCGCGCTGATCCGCTTGTCGACGTTGTCTTCGCCGAACGCCTGGGCGCCCAAAAGCCGTCCGTCCGACTTGCGGAAGATCACCTTCATCGCGATTGGCCGCGCGCCTGGGTAATAGCCAGCGTGCGAGTTCGGATAGAGGTAGGCCTTCTCGTAGTCCTTGTCGCCGATCCGGTTCAGCGTCTTTTCGCTCGCGCCAGTCCAGGCGGCCGCGGCGTTGAATAGCCCGATGATCGAGGCGCCCTGGCTGCCGCGGAAGCGGGAGTCGCGACCGGCGATCACGTCGGCTGCAATGCGTCCCTGCCGGTTCGCCGGGCCCGCGAGCGCAATGAGCGCCCATTCGCCGGTGACGAAATCCTTGACCTCGACCGCGTCGCCGACGGCGAGGATATCGGGATTGCTCGTGCGCATCTGGTCGTCGACTCGGATGCCGCCGCGCTCGCCGATGGTAAGGCCCGCCATCTTTGCCAACGTCGTATCGGGACGAACGCCAAGCGCGAGGATCACGATGTCGGCTGGATAGGTCTTTCCCGATTTGGTTTCGACGTCGATGGCGCCGTTCGCGGCCGGTTTGAACGCCGCGACGCCGTCATTGAGCACGAGCCGGATTCCATGCCGCTCCAAATGGCCTTCGACGATGCGTGCCATTTCCCGGTCGAGCGGCGCCAGAACCTGATCGAGCATTTCGACGATTGTGACTTCGAAACCGCGATGAACGAGATTTTCCGCGGTCTCGAGGCCGATGAACCCACCGCCGATAACGACCGCCCGAGTCTTCGGCCTCACGGTCTGAAAGCCCGAGTATCGGCGCATGCCCGCGAGAAACAAAGAGCCCTTATCGATCCACTCGCGGATCGCCCGCGCATCGGGCACAGTCCTCACCTGGAAAATGCCGGGCAGGTCGATGCCAGGCAGAGGAGGACGCACCGACGACGCTCCGGGGGACAGCACAAGCTTGTCGTAGCGCTCGGTTGTCACCTTGCCGGTCGAGACGTCACGCAGATCGACGGTCTTCTTTTCCGGCGAGACGGCGACCGCTTCGCAACCCGTTCTCGCGTCCACGGCGAACTGGGCGCGGAAAGTGTTGACGTTCGCCACCAGCAGGCTCGACTCCTGCTCGATGACGCCCCCGACATGGTATGGCAGCCCGCAGTTCGCGTAAGAGACATACGGCCCCCGCTCGACCATGAGAATCTCGGCCTGTTCGTCCAATCGACGCAGGCGCGCCGCGCATGATGCGCCGCCCGCCACGCCGCCAACGATGATCACTTTCATGAGGAGAGTTCCTTCTCTCTCGCGCTTTTTTGCGGCTGCACTTCGTTCGAAAACGCTCTAGCCAGCGGGTGGCGCCGGGAGTTCGGAATCTCATTAGAACCAATCAATTAAGTTGTCGAGCCATGGGAATCGGATGTGACCGAATATGTGTGCCGGCCAATCACCCTTTGGATCGCGATGAGACGTTTTGGACTGCTGCGGTAGACCGCCCGGCGACAAGAAAAATGTGCGATCGGCGGAACGGACGCTGGCGTCGAGAGCTGGTTTGCCAGAAATTTTCATCTTGCGGCGTTTGTAATGTTTATTATGCAAATAACATCACATCGGTGAGGCCGCTTTAGCATGAATCGCGCCCTGTTCTGACATAAGCTCAAGCGAAGGAAACCTCTCATGTCGATCGACCGGCGCACGCAAGGATTTTCGACCCGCTCGATCCACGCGGGCTACGAACCGCTCGACTATCACGGCTCGCTCAACCCGCCGGTTTTCCTGACCTCGACCTACGCATTCGATCGGTCGGACACCGGCAGCGACCGGTTTGCCGGAACCGCGCCGGGCTATATTTACAGCCGCGTCGGCAATCCGACCGTCACCGTGCTGGAAACGCGGCTGGCCGTATTGGAGGAAGGCGAAGCGGCTTTGGCGACATCGTCCGGCATGGGCGCGATCACCGCCGTGATCTGGACACTATTGAAGGCGGGCGATGAAATCGTCGCCGACAAGACGCTGTATGGCTGCACGTTCGCATTGTTGCATCAACAAGTCGCGCGCTTCGGCATTACGACGCGGTTTGTCGATCTTACCGATCCCGGCAATCTGACGCGGGCTTTAACTGCCAAAACCCGGATGGTGATCACCGAGACGCCGTCAAATCCAAATATGCGGATCGTCGATATCGCCGCGATCGCCGAACTATGCCGCGCCAGGGGCGTTCTGTTCGTCGTCGATAACACCTATTGTACGCCCTATCTGCAACGCCCGATCCCGCTCGGAGCCGACGTCGTCGTCCACTCCGCCACCAAATATCTCGGCGGCCATGGCGATCTGCTGGCCGGCGCAATTGTCGCGCGCAAGGAGTTGATCGAGCAGTTTCGCCTTGTTGGCGTCAAGGAATTGAACGGCGCCTGCATCTCGGCCCTCGACGCCTTTCTTGTGTTGCGTGGGCTGAAAACCCTGTCGTTGCGGATGGAC